>DASYUP010000207.1:0-2655 GCA_036001185.1 Thermoanaerobaculia bacterium | reverse complement strand
GCCGACGTCGCGCACCTCATCCACGAGCAGGCGCACCAGCTCGATTGGGCCCGGCTGCTCGAGCGCCTGGCTGACAACTGGCGGGTGCTGCTGGCACACCTGACGCTGTTCGGCTTCATCTACCCTTCGCGGCGGGCGTCGATCCCCGACTGGCTGATGGCCGAGCTGGCGCGCCGGCTGCGCGTCGAGCAGCGCCAGCCGCCGCCGCGGCTGCCCATTTGCCGCGGCTCCCTGCTGTCTCGCAACCAGTACGCCATCGACGTCGAG
This sequence comes from Thermoanaerobaculia bacterium, assembly GCA_036001185.1. Taxonomy (GTDB): domain Bacteria; phylum Acidobacteriota; class Thermoanaerobaculia; order Multivoradales; family JAIOJS01; genus DASYQD01. Next base: position 2,388 of record DASYUP010000207.1, on the reverse strand, counting down.
AAGTGGGGCTACCGCGACGGCCGGCTGGAGCCCACCGGCACCATGACCCAGCAAGAGATCGATCATTGGGAGATGCGGCGCCGCGAGGACCAGGGGGACCATCCAGTGGCGTGAGGATCCTGGGCGACAGCGGCGTGATACGGTGCTCGCCGCTGTTTCCAGAGGGCCATCGCCACGACGACCTGTCGCGTGTGTGCATGCTCGGCGCCGCCCGATAGCCGCTTCTGTCCGCGCTGCGGCAGCGAGCTGCCCCCTGATCCCGAGGCGGCCACCGAGCTCGGCTCGCCGCCGCTGCCGACGCCCGCGCTCGGTGGTGAGTCGTTACGAGCCGCGCCCCTACGTTCCCGGCGAGGCCCAGGTCGACGTCGACCTGCAGGGGCGCCTCTTCGGCCTGGTCGTCGTGCAGCCGGAGCGCGATACTTCCCCGCCGGCGGTCGGCGAGCCGGACTGGGCCCCGCTCTTCCAGGCGGCGGGGCTCGAGCCGGCGCGCTTCCACCCCATGGAGCCAGAGTGGAACCCGCCGGTCGCCGTCGATCACCGGTCCGCGTGGGTGGGCGAGGCGCCCGACCTGCCGGGGCTACCGTTACGGCTGGAAGCCGCCAGCTACCGCGGCCGCCCGGTCTTCCTCAAGACGATCGGCCCGTGGACGCGCACCCAGGCCGCCGAGAAGGCGGGCCGCAGCCCCCGCGAGCGGCTGTCGGAGACGCTGAACGCGGTGCTTTGGCTGCTGCTGCTCGGCGGCGCCCTGCTCGCCTACCGCAACGTGCGGCTGGGTCGCGGCGACCGCCGCGGGGCCTGGCGCGTCGGCGCCTGGTTCTTTGCCGCCCACACGCTGGTCTGGCTGGGCCAGGCGACCCACGCCCACGACGTCAGCGGCGAGTGGTACATCGTGCAGCGCGACCTGGGCTACAACCTCTTCCTCACCGCGCTGCTCTGGATCGGCTATGTGGCGGTCGAGCCCTACGTGCGCCGGGTGTGGCCGGAGACGCTGATCTCGTGGAGTCGGCTGCTCGCCGGCCGCTTCGCCGACCCCCGGGTGGGACGCGACGTCCTCGTCGGCGTCGCCCTGGGCGGTGGCTCGGCGCTGCTCGAGTGGTCGATGGGCGCCGTTCGCGCCTGGCGGGCCGGCGAGCCGACACCGCCGCGCTGGTCGCTCGTCGACCGCTTCCCCGTTGGCATGGTCGACCAGCTCGTGCACTCGGTGCTGGACTCGCTCCTGGTCCTGTTCGTGCTGGTGCTCTTCGTGCTCGTGCTCCGGCGCCGGGGACTCGCGGTGACGCTGGTGATGGTGAGCTCCTCCCTCATCTTCCAAGCACAGGCCGGGCCGCGCGGGGACTGGGCGACGCTGCCGCTGACCTGGCTGCTCGCGGTGGTGCTCGTGCTGGGGTTGACCCGCTTCGGGCTCGTCGCCCTCGCCACCGCCTCGTTCGTGAGCCGCCTGCTGCTCGAAACACCCTGGACGCTCGACACCCAAGTCTGGTACGCGTGGGAGACCTGGGCCGCGGGTGCCGTGCTGGTCGCGCTGCTCGCCTTCGGCTTCCGCGCCGTCACCGCCGGGCGCCCGGTCTTTGCGACCCGCCTGCTCGAGGCCTGAGGCCCGCAGAATCAGCAGCGAAACGCGGCGAGCAGCTGGCGCGCCGCGCGCTCCGGGGTCTCCTCCCCCGCCGCCACGCGCGCCTCCAGCTCGCCGAGCAGGGCCGCCACTCCCGGATGCGCGCGCAGCGCCTCGCGCAGCCCCTCCTCCACCTCCTCCCACAGCCAGGTGCGCCGCTGCTCGCGGCGGCGGGCTTCCAGGTCGCCGCTGCCGGCGAGGCGCTGGTAGTGCTCCTCGAGGGCCGCCCACAGCTCGGGGACGCCCTCGCCCGTGAGGGCGGAGACGAGCAGCACCGGCGGCCGCCGGCGCTCGCCGGCGGCGTGCAGCAGGCGCAGGGCGGCGGCGAAGTCGCGGCGGGCGCGCTCGGCACGCGGGCGGTCCTCGTCGGCCTTGTTGATGGCGACGAGGTCGGCCGCTTCGAGGATGCCGCGCTTGATCCCCTGCAGCTCGTCGCCGGCGCCAGCCACGAGCAGGACGAGGAAGGCGTCGACCATGCCGGCGACGGCGATCTCGCTCTGCCCGACGCCGACGGTCTCGACCAGCACCACGTCGTGGCCGGCCGCCTCGAGGACGAGCATGGCCTCGCGCGTGCGGCGGGCGACGCCGCCCAGCGAGCCGCCCGACGGCGTGGGGCGCACGAAGGCGCGCGGGTCCTGGGCGAGCCTCGTCATCCGCGTCTTGTCGCCGAGAATGCTGCCGCCGGTGCGCGTGCTCGACGGGTCGACGGCGAGCACGCCGACACGGTGGCCGCTCTCCAGCAGCCAGGTGCCGAGACGCTCGACGAGGGAGATCGG
>DASYUP010000206.1:0-2506 GCA_036001185.1 Thermoanaerobaculia bacterium | reverse complement strand
CACCGTCAACGGCTCGACGGTGGTCGCCGGTCCTCTGCGCATCGTTCCCGAGGTGCCCGCCAGCCCGACGATCACCCTCGTCGACTGGCACGCGCAGGACGCCAGCGAGTTCAACAGCGGCTGGAAGGTGGAGCTGCGCGGCGGCAGCGGCCACTACCGGGTGCGACTCGAGCCGGTGGCCCTGCTCTTCGTCGACGGCTTCGAGTCAGGCTCGACGGGCGCCTGGTCGCAGACCGTGCCCTGAGCCGCTCGTGGCCGGGCGCTCAGCAGCCGGGCTGGTACGGCTGCAGAGCGCGCAGCAGGGCGGCGGGCACCGGGATCGGCACGGTCCCCTCCGCCTGCCGTCGCAGGGTGGCGACCTGCTGCTCGCCACGGGCGACCAGCTCCTCGCGACCGTCGAGCTGGCGCCAATACTCGAAGTCGAGGGTGAGCCGGTTGTGGGCCAGCTCGCGCAGCGTCATGCGCACGATCACCTCGTCGAAGGCCCGCAGCTCGCTCAGGTAGTCGCACGAGCAACGCAGGGTGGTGAGGACGAGGTCGCGCGCCAGCGCGTCGAGGATCTCGGGGGCATGCTCGCGCAGGAACATCTCGCGGCAGCGCCCCTGCCAGCGCAGGTGGTTGACGTAATAGACGTTGCCGACCAGGTTGGTCTCCTCGAAACCGACCGCGTGCCGGTATTCGTAGGCCCGCAAGGTCAGGCCTCGGTGAGGATGGCGAGGGCGGCGGGGCCCTGGAGGTCGCGCATGGGCGCCACCAGGCTGCCGATGCGCAGCCGGCCGCTGCGCAGCAGCAACCAGCCGTCGGCGCCGTCCTTTTCGTCGACTTGCTCGAGGACCAGCGGCGCGCCGGGTGGCGCACCGGCCTTGGTGAGGCTCTCGGCGACGGTCCACACCCGGGTGGCGGCGGCGTCGCGGCCCTCACCGCGGGAGCCGGCGATCGCCTCCGCCAGCCGATAGCGTTCGTCTCCCAGCAGCTGCCGCCAGACCTCCGGCGAGCGCTCGGCGACCGGCTCCAGGTCGCAGCCCACCGAGCGCTCGGCGGTGACCGCGAGGAGCAGACCGGGCGCGTGGGCGAGCGAGACGTGCCAGCCTCCACCCGTCTCGGGCTTGCCGTCGGGCCGGTGGCGGAGGATGGCCTCCTCGCCGAGCAGGTAGCGCACCAGCGCCGCACTGGCGGCATCGGCATGCTGCGCGCGTTTCCCCGGCGCCGGCGCGAGGGCGACGCGGACCGCTGCCCCCGGCAGCAGGTCGTCGAGCCGGCGCTCGACATAGGGCGCGAGGAGGGCGGCAGTCCACTGCTCCGGCGCCGGTGGGCGATCCACCGCCCGCAGGCGCAGGCCCTCCCACCTTTCGCGTACGTTGCCGTCGCAGTCGAGGATGTCGAGGTCGTAGATCAGCTCGACGCCCTCGCGGCGGCGCTCGCGGGCGCGGAAGGAGAGCCGCTCGTCGCTCGGCAGCCGGGCGCAGACGATGCGCTCCACTCCGACCGGCAAGAGCAGGGAGTGCGGGATGCACGCCTGAATGCCATGGATGGCGGCATCGCGCGCCCCGGGGTCACCGAGCAGCAGCTGGCCGGGCAGCGACGCCGCGAACCACCCCGCCGTGCCGTCGCCGATGATGTCGGCGAAGCAGGCGGTGGCGCGCAGCTCGCGATAGCCGCCGAGGCGCTGGAAGCGACCGCGGTGGAAGAGCAGGCCGCCGTAGAGGTCGCGCCGTGCATCAAGGACGTATTCAACCCCCCCGTCCCCCTGGTCACCCCCGCGCGCGGAGCGCGCTGCCGCCCCCCGCCCGACCCCCTCCCCTGGGTCTTGTTCCACTCCTATCCCCCCGTCCCCCTGCCCCTCTAGGGGCAGGGGGCGCCACCACCCACCCTCGAGCGTCATGCGACAGAAGGCGCGGAAGTGGTCGGCGGCGAAGGCGGTCGACTCGTCGCGGATCACCACCTCGATGAGGCCCGGCTCGCGCACCAGCGCGGCGATGCGCAGGGTAGTGGTGCGGCCCGCCGGCACCACCACGGGACGGAGCCATTCGACGCGCTCGAAGGCCGGCAGCTCGGCGCCGCCTTCGATGGCGGGAGTGAGCGCCAGCGCCACCTGGGCCATCGCTTCCAATCCCAGCACGGCGGCGAACAGCTGCTCGCCGCGGAAGACGTGATCGGCGAGGTGCGGGTCGGTCTCCGCCGAGACCGTGGTGTCGACGACCAGCTCGACGCCCGGCACGAAGACCCGCGGGCGCTCCAGGAAGCGCAGCAACGGCAGCTCGGGGCGCTCCATTTCCAGCGTCGGCGGATTGCCGAAGCGCCCGCTGACGACGACCGCCGGTGCCGCCGGCGGGGACGCCAGCAGCTGGCGCAGAGCGGCGACGCCGGCATCGGGCCCGATCGGCGCGATGCCCTGGCGGATGAGACCCTCGACCGCACCCAGCCGCTCGCCCATGCCGACCCCCGACCAGACCGACCAGTCGACGGTGAGGCAGCGACACGCGAGGTGCTGGCGCCCGAAGCCCTC
>DASYUP010000205.1:0-4180 GCA_036001185.1 Thermoanaerobaculia bacterium | reverse complement strand
CCCTCGGAGAAGATGCCGTCGTCGTTGGTGACCAGGATTCTCATGGGGGTTATGGGGGTTGGGGTCATGCCGAGGAGCGCAGCGACGAAGCCATCTCGAGATCAAAATCGTGGGAGCGCAGCGACGGTGGCAATCTCGACGTCGAGGTCGCCACGGACCCCTGCGGGCCCTCGCGATGACGTTAGTCGACCCGCAGATACTTACCCACGATCGGCGCCAACTTCTTCAGCGTCGCCGCCGGGATCAGCGAGCGCTCGGTGATCAGGGCGTGGGCGAGGGCGTCCTTGCAGGCGCAGGAGCGCGCCATGCCCGCCAGACGGCCGACGACGTTGCGCACCACGTTCTGCGCCATCACCACGTTCTGGGCGATCACCTCCATCACCGCCTGGCCGGAGACGTCCGCCTCCTCTTCGTGCCAGCAGTCGTAGTCGGTGACCATCGCCAGCGTGGCGTAGCACATCTCCGCCTCGCGGGCGAGCTTGGCCTCCTGCAGGTTGGTCATGCCGATGACGTCCATGCCCCACGAGCGGTAGACCTCGGACTCGGCACGGGTGGAGAACATCGGCCCCTCCATGCACAGGTAGCAGCCGCCCTCGTGCACGGTGGCGCCGGCGGCCCGCGCCCCGGCGACGAACAGCGGCAGCAGCTCGGGGCAGATCGGCCGTGCGAACGACACGTGCGCCACCAGCCCGTCGCCGAAGAAGGTGTCGGGGCGATGCCGGGTGCGGTCGAAGAACTGGTCGGGGACGACGATGTGGGTGGGCTTGTATTCGATCTTCATCGACCCGACGGCGGAGATGGAGACGATGCGCTCGACGCCGAGGGTCTTGAAGCCATAGAGGTTGGCGCGGTAGTTGAGCTCGCTCGGTAGCAGGCGATGGCCGCGCCCATGGCGAGGCAGGAAGGCCACCTTCTGGCCGTCGAGCGTGCCCAGCAGGTAGGCGTCGGAGGGGGCGCCCCACGGGGTGTCGAGGCGCCGCTCCTCCTCGATGCGCAGCCCTTCCATGGCGTAGAGCCCGCTGCCGCCGATGATGCCGATGCGATAGCTGTCAGTCATCGTTCTCCTCCCGGTCGAAGTGTCAACGCGCCGCCGCCCGCCGGCCGTCGCCGCGCCGCGAGCGGGCGCCTCAGCCGCCGCCCATGGCCGCCACCACCGCCAGGGCGGTGGCGAGCGCGCGACGGCCCTCCGGCCCCGAAACCAGCGGCGTCGGTGCGCCGCGGCAGGCGCGCAGGAAGGCCTCGAGCTCGCGCCGTAGCGGCTCGGCCGACTCGACGGCGAGGTCGGCGCGCACGATCTGCGGCCCCCCCTCGCCCTCTTCGAGCCGGTAGCCCTTGATCTCCTGCGCCTGGTAGTCGAGCGAGAAGTAGCCGCGCGGCAGGAAGGCGCGCAGCTTGCGCACCCGCTCGGCGGAGACTCGCGAGGCCGTCAGGTTGGCGGTGCAGCCCGAGGCCAGCTCCAGCCGCACGTTGCAGATGTCGATGCGCGGCGACAGCACGTTGATGCCGGTCGCCCGCACCTCGGCCAGCGGGCTGGGGTCGAGGGCGTGCAGGATCTGCAGGTCGTGAATCATCAGGTCGAGCACCACGTCCACGTCGAGGCTGCGCGGCGCGAACACCCCGAGCCGCTGCACCTCGACGAAGCGGGGAGCGCTGCCGGCGCCGAGCAGCGCCTGCACCGCCGGGTTGTAGAACTCGACGTGGCCGACGGCGAGCACGGCGCTACCCTGCGCCGCTGCCAGGAGCAGCGCGTCGGCCTCCTCGAGGGTGGCGGCGATGGGCTTCTCGACCAGCACGTGGCGCCCGGCGGCGAGCAGCGGCACTCCCAGGCGGGCGTGCTCGCTGGTGGGTGCCGCCAGCACCACCGCCTCGACGCCGGCGGCCAGCTTCTCGAGGTCGCCGTAGGCCACCGTGCCGTGCTCGGCGGCGAGGGCCGCCGCCACCTCCGGGCGCGCGTCGTGGATGCCCACCAGCTCGGCGCCTGGCAGCGACGAGAGGATGCGTACGTGGTGGCGGCCCAGCGAGCCAGTACCGACGACGCCGACGCGAACCGGCCGCTCAGCCCCCACCGCGGGCCCCGCGGCGGCCGGGCAGGGAGCGGATGACCCCGCGTTGTGCCGTCTCGATGAAGTCCGCGAGGTAGGCGATCTCCGGATCGTCGCCGTATTCCGCCTGCAGACTGGCGAGCACCTCGTCGAGCGGCTGCTTGGAACGCAGCAGCAGCCGCACCGCCGCTTCCAGCCGCTCGATGGTTGCTGGTGGCACGCCCTTGCGCTCGAGGCCGATGCGGTTGAGGCCGTAGCAGGCCGGCTTCGCTCCCACCGTCTTGACGAAGGGCAGGGCGTCCTGGGTGATCACCGAGTAGCCGCCGATGTAGGCGTGGCGGCCGACGCGGCAGAACTGGTGGACCGCCGAGAAGGCCGAGATCGAGGCGTCGTCCTGCACCTCGACGTGGCCGGCGAGGGTGGCGTTGTTGGCGAAGATGGTGCGGTCGCCGACGCGGCAGTCGTGCGCCACGTGGGTGTACACCATGAACAGGTTGTCGTTACCGATGCGAGTGATGCCGCCCCCCTTGGCGGTGCCGCGGTGGATGGTGCACAGCTCGCGGAACTGGTTGCGATCGCCGATCTCGAGGCGGGTCTCCTCACCGCGGAACTTGAGGTCCTGGGGGTCGAAGCCGATGCAGGCCTGCGGCGAGATGCGGTTGTCGCGGCCGATGCGGGTGGGGCCGTAGACCTGGGCGGCGGCCCCCACCTGGGTGCCGCCGCCGATCTCCACCCCGGCGCCGATGACCGCGAACGGCCCCACCACCACGTCGGCGGCCAGCTCGGCGGCGGCGTCGACGTGGGCGCTGGGGTGGATGCGCGCCGTCATGGGCGCGCTCACCGGTCGACCATCGCCGACATCAGCACCGCCTCGGCCGCCAGCTTGCCGTCGACCAGCGCCCGCGCCTGCAGCTTGCAGGCGGCGCTGCGCAGGTTGAGGATGTCGATCTCCAACCGCACCTGGTCGCCGGGCACCACCGGCCGGCGAAAGCGGGCCCGCTCGATGCCGGTGAAGTAGAGCAGCTTCTGGTGGCGATCCGGCATGTCGTGGAGCAGCAGCACGCCACCGGCCTGGGCGAGCGCCTCGAGGAGCAGCACCCCCGGCACCACCGGGTGCCCGGGAAAGTGGCCGAGGAAGAACTCCTCGTTGATGGTGACGTTCTTGATGGCGACGATGCGCTTGCCGGGCTCGAGCTCGAGCACGCGGTCGACGAGCAGGAAGGGATAGCGGTGCGGCAGCACCTCCTGGATCCAGCGGATGTCCCGGCCTGCCGCCGCCTCGCTCACGTCCCCTCCTCCGCTTCGTCTTTCTGGTCCTGCTGGTCTCGCTTGTGCTCCAGCCGCCGCACGCGGCGGAACAGCTCCGCCAGCCGCGGCAGCAGGCTGACCTGCCGCCGCCACTCCGCGAGCGGCACGCCGGGGATCCCCGCCAGCTTGGCCCCCGCCGGCACCGACTGCAGCGCTGCCGACTTGGCGGCCACCTGGGCGCCGTCGCCCACCTCGAGGTGGCCGCCGACCCCCGCCTGGCCGGCGAGCACCACCCCGTCGCCCAGCCGGGTGCTGCCGGCGATCCCCGCCTGGCCGCAGATGACACAGCCTTTTCCGAGCCGCACATTGTGTCCGACCTGCACCAGATTGTCGAGCTTGCTGCCGGCGCCGATGCGGGTCTCCTCGAGGGTGGCCCGGTCGATCGCGGAGTTGGCGCCGATCTCGACGTCGTCCTCCACCACCACGCGTCCCACCTGCGGCACCTTGACCAGCGCTCCGCCGCGCGGCGCGAAGCCGAAGCCGTCGGCCCCCAGCACCGCTCCGGCGTGGACGATCACCCGCGCCCCCAGCTCGGTATCGTCGTAGAGCACCGCCCGCGGGTAGATGACGGTGCCCGGGCCAATGCGGCAGCGAGCCCCCACCACGACGCCGGCGTGCAGCACCGCTCCCGCTTCCACTCGCGACTCCTCCCCCACCACCACCAGCGGGCCGACGGCGGCGCCGGGATCGATCGCCGCGCTCGCCGCCACCACCGCCGTGGGGTGGATCCCCGGGGCCACGTCCGGGGCGGGATGGAAGAGCCGCAGCAGCTCGCCCAGCGCCCACGCAGGGTCGGCGCAGATGAGCAGATCCTGCGGCAGCTCGGGCTC
>DASYUP010000204.1:0-5156 GCA_036001185.1 Thermoanaerobaculia bacterium | reverse complement strand
GCACGATCACCGCGCCGTCGTGCAGCGGCGTGTGCGGGTTGAAGATGTTGAGCAGCAGGTCGTAGGAGACCACGGCGTCGAGGCGGATGCCGTTGTCGACGTAGTTCTTCAGCCCCTCGAGCCGCTCGAGCACGATGAGGGCGCCGATGCGCCGCGCCGACATCGCCGTCGAGGCGAGCACCACCTCGTGGAACACCGACTCCACCCGCTGGTGACTGCCGATGCCCCACAGCGGCTTGCTGCCGAACTGCGCCAGCGCGCGGCGCAGCTCGTCCTGGAAGAGGACGATGATGGCGAACGGCAGGATGGTGAGGAAGGCTGACAGCGTGGTCTGCAGGGTCAGCAGGTTGCCCCACTTGGCGAGGTAGTAGGCGCCGACCAGGAAGAGGATGCCGAGCAGGATCTGCACCGCTCGCGTGCCGCGGATGAGCAGCAGCAGGTTGTAGATCACCACCGCCACCAGCAGGACGTCGAGCACGTCGCGCCAGGTGACGAGCTGCAGGAAGTTGACGATGGCGCTCACGGGGACAGGGGTCCGGATGCCTGGTCGATCGCCGCGTGGACGGCGAGGAACTGCACGGTGGCGGCGACGTCGTGAACCCGCACCACGGCGGCGCCCTGGCGGGCCGCCCAGGCGACCGCCGCGAGGCTGCCGGCGAGGCGCGCGGCTGGCGGCGCCCCCGTGAGATCGCCGATGAAGCTTTTGCGGCTGGCGCCCACCAGCAGCGGGCGGCCGAGCGCCCGCAGGTCGTCGAGGTGGCGGAGCAGGAGCAGGTTGTCGCGGCCGCCCTTGGCGAAGCCGATGCCGGGGTCGAGCAGGGTCTGCGTGTGGCCGATGCCGGCGGCGGCGGCGCGGCCGAGCGCCGCGGCGAGCTCGTCGCGCACCTCGGCGACGACGTCGCCGTAGCGCGCCTGCGGCCGCGCCGTGCCGCCATCACCGCGGTTGTGCATCAGCACCACCGGGCAGCCGGCGGCGGCCACCGCGGCGGCGAGTGCCGGATCGCCGAGGGCGGTGACGTCGTTGATCAGGTCGGCGCCGGCGGCCAGCGCCCCCCGTGCCACCTCGCCCTTGCGGGTGTCGACCGACAGCACGGCGTCGGTCTCGGCGCGCAGCCGCTCGAGCACCGGCAGCAGCCGGCGCAGCTCCTCGGCGGCGGGCACGGGCTCGGCGCCGGCGCCGTAGGTGCGGCCGGCGGGGCGAGTCGACTCGGCGCCCAGGTCGAGCATCTCGGCTCCCTCGGCGAGCAGGGTGCGGGCGCGCTCGAGGGCACGCTGGGGATCACTGCAGAGGCCGCCGTCGCTGAACGAGTCGGGGGTGAGGTTGAGCACCCCCATGACCCGCGGCGTGCCGCCGAGCTCCAGCGTGCGGCCGCGCGGCAAGCGCAGGGACCAGGAAGCCGCCACCGGCGCCGGGGCGAGCGGAGCGGGCGGCGCGGCAGCGGTCATGGGTGGAGACTACCGGCTATCGGGCCGGCGCTACGTGCCCCAGTGCGGATGGGGGCGCATTCCTAGGCCGTGGCGATGCCCGGCTTCATCCCCAGTGAGGGCCGCCGCTCGCCCTCGCCCTTCTCCGCCTCGGCGGCGGGCTCGGCCGGCACGCCCGGCACCGGCGGACCGGTGCGCGCCGGGTCCTTGTGCCGCTGCAACGACTTTCCGGTCACCTGCTCGATGATGCCGTAGACGGTGGCGCCGTCGAGCGACTCCTTCTCCAGCAGCGCGGCGGCGATGCGGTCGAGCACGGCGCGGTTGTCGCCGAGGATCTGCCGCGCCCGCTCGTAGCCACCCGAGACGATCTTGTTGACCTCCTGGTCGATCTGCTGCGCCGTCGCCTCGCTGTAGTCGGCGTGCTGCGCGAACTCGCGGCCGAGGAAGACTGGCTCTTCCTTGGCGCCGTAGGCGAGCGGTCCGAGCCCCGACATCCCCCACTCGCAGACCATGCGGCGGGCGAGGTCGGTGGCGCGCTCGATGTCGTTGCCGGCGCCGGTGGTGATCTCGTTCATCGTCAGCTCTTCGGCCACCCGGCCGCCCATGAGGATGGCGAGCTGGTCCTCGATGTACGACTTCTTGTAGGTGTATTTGTCCTCGGTGGGTAGCTGCATGGTGAGGCCGAGGGCGCGGCCGCGCGGGATGATCGTCACCTTGTGCAGCGGATCCGAACCCGGGCAGAAGGCGGCGACGATGGCGTGGCCGCCCTCGTGGTAGGCGGTGACCGTCTTCTCCTCGTCGGTGAGCACCAGCGTCTTGCGCTCGACCCCCATCAGCACCTTGTCCTTGGCGAACTCGAAGTCCTCCATCGTCACCTTGGTGCGGTTGAGCCGGGCGGCGACGAGGGCGGCCTCGTTGACCAGGTTGGCGAGGTCGGCGCCGGAGAAGCCGGGGGTGCCGCGGGCGATGGTCTCGAGGACGACGTCGTCGGCCAGCGGGATGCTCTTGGTGTGCACTTTGAGGATGCCGACGCGGCCGTGCAGGTCGGGGCGGTCGACCACCACCCGGCGGTCGAAGCGGCCGGGGCGCAGCAGCGCCGGGTCGAGCACGTCGGGCCGGTTGGTGGCGGCGATGAGGATGACGCCCTCGTTGGTCTCGAAGCCGTCCATCTCGACGAGCAGCTGGTTGAGCGTCTGCTCGCGCTCGTCGTGGCCGCCGCCGAGGCCGGCGCCGCGGTGGCGGCCGACGGCGTCGATCTCGTCGATGAAGATGATGCAGGGGGCGTTCTTCTTGCCCTGCTCGAAGAGGTCGCGCACGCGGCTGGCGCCGACGCCGACGAACATCTCGACGAAGTCGGAGCCGGAGATGGAGAAGAAGGGGACGTTGGCCTCACCGGCGATGGCGCGGGCGAGCAGCGTCTTGCCGGTGCCCGGAGGGCCCATCAGCAGCACGCCCTTGGGGATCTTGCCGCCCAGCTTCTGGAACTTCTGTGGCTCCTTGAGGAACTCGACGATCTCCCAGAGCTCTTCCTTGGCCTCCTCGCAGCCAGCGACGTCGGAGAAGGTGACCTTGCGGCTCGCGGTGTTGAGCAGCTTGGCGCGGCTCTTGCCGAAGGAGAGGGCGCGGTTGCCGCCGCTCTGCATCTGCCGCATGAAGATCACCCACAGGCCGATGATCACCAGGAACGGCGCCCAGGTGAGCAGCACCGTCAGCAGCGGGTTGTCCCGCTGCTCCTCGGCCTTGATCTCGACGCCAGCCTGCCGCAGCTCCTTGACCAGGTCGGGGTAAGCGGGGAGCTGAGTGGTGAACTCCTCCCCCTTGGCGTAGCGCCCGCCGGCCTTGAAGCGGCCGTGGAGCTGGTCGCCGCGGATGGTGACGTCCGCCACCCGCCCGTTCTCGACCTGCTCCATGAGCTCGGAGAAGGTGAGCTCGTGGCGAGCGCTCTTGCCGGCCTGGAAAGCGTTCCACAGGACGATCACCAAGACGAAGATGACCATCCACCAGAAGATCGTCTTCAGCGTGCCGTTCAATGTGTGCGGTTCCTCATGCTCCGTGGGGATGACTGGGTGTGGGCAGGAAAGCCCTCCACCTCTCTAACGCGCGAACCCCGCTTCCGATTCCGCCTTACGGCTCAGCGATATACCCGACGTAGGGGAGATTGCCGTGCCGTCCCTGGTGCTTCATGCCGTAGCCGATGAGCCGGGCCGAGCGCTCGGTGGTGAAGACGCTGTAGTCGACCTGGCAATGGGTCTTGCGCTCCTTCGGCAGGTCGACCAGCGCCACGAACCGCACCTTGCGCGCCCCCTTTTGCAGGAACTGGTTGGCGAGGTAGGTCTCGATGATAGCCGTGCTCACCACGTCCTTGATGACCAGCAGGCTCTGGCCCGCGACGTCGATGGGGATGGGGAACTGGATGTCGGTGACCTCCTCACGCCCCTCTTCGTGGGTCTGGTACTCCACCTGGACGAACTCGTAGCGCAGCGCGGTGCTGATCGAGCGGATGAGGTCGGCGAGGAAGATCACCGAGCCGCCCAGCAGAGAGATGACGATGGGGTCCTCGTGGGCTACCTCGCGCTGCAGCCGCTGCCCCAGGGCCTGCACGCGGGCGGCGATGGCACGGGTATCGAAGAGGACCTTGATGTTGGGCGCGCTCATCGGCGGATCCCGTTCCGGTCGTCTGCTCGCGGCAGCAGCTCGGCGACCCAGGCCATGGTGGCCCCTTCCCGCAGGCGGAAGGGGTGGTGGATGGTGATCCCCGGCACCCAGGCGACCTGGCCGCCGACACAGAGCAGCGGCAGGCGCTGGCGCACCACCCGGGGCACTTTGCGATCGATGAGCAGGTCCTTCAAGCGCCGATGGTGGGAAGAGCCGAATGGTTGGAGACGGTCGCCGGGCCGGCGGCTGCGCACCGTTACCGGCTCGCCCGCGGCGAGCGGCAGGTCGAGCGCGGCGCGGACGGGCGAGCCGTGCCGCATCCAGGGGGCGACGGGCTGTTGCGTCAGGCGGAACGTCGTGCCGGCTTCCCTGATCTCCACCCCCCCGGGAACGTCGACAGTATAAGCGAAAGCAGGAGTTGCGGCCGCCGCGGGCGGCCGCAAGGAGAGGGCGCCGTCGGCGTCGCTGCGCCAGCACCAGCCGCCGCCGCAGGGGCAGGCGATCCGCTGGCCGGCGGCAAGCTGCCGCCGCAGCTCGGCCACTGCCCGCCGGCGCGGGGGGTAGGGCCGTTCGGCGCGGCGGTGGAGGAGGGCGAGCGCCCAGGGAAGCAGCTCGGGAGGGAGCCGTCGCAACGCGGCCAGCGGCAGGCTGCACGATGGCGCCGAGGTGGGGTTTGGCTCCCACTCGAGCGCCGGGGCGGCGCTTGCCTCCGCCAGTGCTGACGATGACGCCAGCGCTGGCAGAAGCTCCGCTACCCGGCGCTCGATCGTCGCGCGGGCGCGCGCCGCCGCGGCGCCGAGGGCCAGGGCCGGCGTCGCCACGATCTCGCCCCCCAGTGCCGGCAGCAGCGCGTGGCGCAGTCGGTTGCGCGGTACGGCGAGGTCCTGGTTGGTGGGATCCTCTACCGGCGACAGGCCGGCGGCTGTCACCGCCGCCCGCAAAGTGGCGCGGGAGAGCGCGAGCAGCGGCCGCACCACCGCGCCCCGCCGCGCCCGCATGCCGCCGAGGCCGGCGATGCCGGAGCCCAGCAGCAGGCGCAGCAGCACGGTCTCCGCCTGGTCGTCGGCCTGGTGAGC
>DASYUP010000203.1:0-13317 GCA_036001185.1 Thermoanaerobaculia bacterium | reverse complement strand
GCTGGCGCGGGCCGGACGGCTCTACCCGTCGCTCATTCTCCACGGCGGCACGGCCGCGGCGCGCCTCGCCGCTGCCGAGATGCTGGCTCGCGCGCTGCTCTGCACCGCCGAGCCGGTGTCGCGACCGTGTGGCGTTTGCCGCAGCTGCCGGCGGATCGCCTTCGCCGACCCCGACGCCGACCCCAACCTCTTCCACCCCGACGTCGGCGTGCTGCGCCGCGACCTCAAGACCGCCACCTCGGTGGAGGCCACCCGCGAGCTGCTGCGCCTCACCCAGCAGGCGCCGTTCGAGGCGCGCGGCCAGGTACTGGTGCTCGCCGAGGCGGAGTCGTTGACGCCGGAGGCGGCCAACGCGCTGCTCAAGCAGCTCGAGGAGCCGCCGGTGTCGGCGCCGCGCAACTTCTTCCTGCTCGCTCGCGCGCGGGGTGAGCTGCTGCCGACGCTGCGCAGCCGTTCCTGGGCGATCTGGCTGGGTGCCGCCGAGCCCCTCGACGCCGCCGCGGTGGAGGAGGTGGCGGGTGAGCTGGCGACAGCCCTGTCGGCCTTCCGCGCCGGTCGCTCGCCGGTCTACCTGCTCGCCGCGGCGGCGGCGCTCGAGGGTGCCGGCGGCTGGGAGGACCCGCGGGGCGAGCGCCCCTGGGGGATGGCGGCGGCGGCGGTGCTCGCCTGCGCGCGGCAGGCGCCCCCGGCCGAGCGGCTGCCGCTGCTCGCCCTCGCCGAGGAGCTGCTCGACGGCTCGCGCTTCCGGCTGCGCAGCATCCCCGCCCAGCGGGTGCTCGACGGCCTGGTCTTTCGCCACCTCGCCGGCCTGGCCGGTCAGTCTCCCTGAGCCCGGCCGGCCTGGCTCCGCCGGCCCGCTCGGCCGGCCCGCTTGAAGCCCGGCCGGCCGCCGGCTAGAATCCAAGGTCCGTCCGCGCGCGGGCCAGCGATCCCGCCCGCCCCTCACCCCACCCTCGACAGGAGACCGTAGCGATGAATCAAGCGCAGAGCCCAGCCGCGAGCAGTCGCCGTACCTTGCTGCTGCTCGTATCGGGAGCGCTCCTCCTCACCTTCGGCTGGATGCTCGCCGGGGGTGGCGTGGCCGCCAACGCCGAGACCAAGCCCAGCGACAAGGCGGCCGTCGTCAACGGCCAGGTCATCTCCATGCAGGAGGTGCAGGCCAAGGCCACCGAGGCCCTTGACGAGCTCGACCTGCAGCACCAGCAGCTGGAGGTGCAATTCCAGCAGGCGCGCCAGAAGGCGCTGCGCACCGCCCTCGACCAGCTGATCGAGGATCGCCTGCTCGACCTCGAGGCCAAGGCCACCGGCAAGACCAAGGAGGTCCTTGTCGCCGAGGGGACGAAGGCGAAGGCGACGCCGGTGACCGACGCCGAGATCGACGAGTTTTACGCCCAGCTGCAGAAGCAGCGGCCGCAGGGGCTGCCGCCGAAGGAGGGTATCGCGGCGCAGATCAAGACCCACCTGCAGCAGCAGAAGGACGAGGGCGCTCGGCAGGCCTTCTTCGACGGCCTGCGCACCAAGTACAAGGTGGAGGCCTTCATCGACGAGCCGCGGTTGGCCATCGAAACCGAGGGGCACCCGGCGAAGGGTCCCACCACCGCGCCGGTGACCATCGTCGAGTTCTCCGACTTCGAGTGCCCCTACTGCAGCCAGGTGGTGCCCACTCTGCGCCAGATCGAGGAGCACTACGGCGACAAGGTGCGGCTGGTCTTCCGCCAGTTCCCGCTCAACATCCACCCGCACGCTCGCAAGGCCGCCGAGGCTGCGCTGTGCGCCAACGAGCAGGGCAAGTTCTGGGAGATGCACGACGCCATGTTCGGCGACCAGAAGGCCCTCGAGGTGGCCGACCTCAAGAAGAAGGCGCAGACGGTCGGCCTCGACGCGACGAAGTTCGACACCTGCCTCGACAACTCCAAGTTCGCTCCCGACGTCAAGAAGGACGAGCGGGCCGGCGTGCTGGTGGGCGTCAACGGCACCCCGGCGATGTTCATCAACGGCCGCTTGCTGTCGGGGGCGCAGCCCTACGAGGCGCTCGCCTCGGTGATCGACGAGGAGCTGGCGAAGGCGGCCAAGAACGGCAAGAGCTAGGCGGCAAGAGCTGAGCGGCGAGAGCCGACCGCCAGCCGACCTGGCAGCGTGCTGAAGTGAGTGGGGCCGCGGGTGACCGCGGCCCTCTCAATTTCGGCCGGTATACTCGACTACCCGATGCAGGCCCTCATCCTCGCCGGCGGCAGCGGCACCCGCTTCTGGCCACTGTCGCGCCGCGCCCGGCCCAAGCAGCTGCTCGCCCTCGAAGGCGGGGCGACGCTGCTGCAGCGCACGGTGGCACGGCTCGCGCCGCTGGTCGGGCCGCGCGACGTCTGGGTGTGCACCACCGCCGCTCTCGCCGACGGGGTGGCGCACCAGCTGCCCGAGGTGCCGCGGGCGCAGGTGCTGGCCGAGCCGGAGGGGCGCAACACCGCCCCCGCCATCGCCTGGGCGGTGACGGCGATGCCGCCGGCGCGCCGCAGCGAGCCGGTGGCGGTGCTGCCCGCCGACCACCGCATCGGCGATGACGCGGGCTTCCGGCGCGCCCTGGAGACGGCAGGCGCCACCGCGGCGGACGGCACCGTGCTCGCCCTCGGCGTGCGGCCACGCTGGGCGGAGACCGGCTACGGCTACCTCGAGCTCGGCGAGGTGCTCGATGCCCGTACCGGCCTGCAGCGCGTGGTGCGCTTCGTCGAGAAGCCCGACCGCGCCCGCGCCGAGGGCTTCGTGGCCGGCGGCCGGTATCTGTGGAATGGCGGCATCTTCGCCTTCCGTGGCGACCGCCTGCTCGCCCTCGTGGAACGCCACCTGCCAGCGCTCGCCGCCGGCCTCGCCGCCATCGCCCGCGAGCCGCGACGCCTCGCCGAGCTCTACCGGTCACTGCCCGCGATCTCCATCGACCACGGGGTGATGGAGAAGCTCGACGACCTCGCCACCCTGCCGCTCGACTGCGGCTGGAGCGACCTCGGTTCCTGGGAGGCGCTCGCCGAGGTGCTGCCGCGCGACCGCGACGGCAACAGCACTCACGGCGACGTGGTGGCGGTGTCCTGCCGCGACAGCCTGCTGTGGGCCGAAGAGGGCACCATGGCGGTGGCCGGCCTCGAGGGCATGGTGGTGGTGCGCACCGGGGACGCCGTGCTGGTGATGCCGAAGTCGCGCTCCCAGGAGGTGCGCGAGGTGGTCGACCGGCTGCGCGACGAGGGCCGCGAAGACCTGCTGTGAGCTGCTGCCCGATGGTGAGCTGACCCCGATGCAGTACCACATGCCCAAGCCGAGCCGGCTGACGGACGCCTTCCACCGCTGGGCGATGCGCGTCTGGTTCCCGGTGCTCGCCTGGGGGGCGCCGCGCTGGAAGCGCGGCTGGCAGCAGTTCCACGCGCGCTGGATCATCTTCCTCATCATGGTCGTCTATCCCAAGCCCAAGCGCCTCATCCGCAAGAACCTGGCGCGCATCATGGGGCTGCCCGAGCGCTCGTGGAAGGTGCGGCGGGCGGCCTCCGCCATGCTGCGCCACTTCGCCTTCTACTGGTGCGATCTCTTCCGCTTCGCCCAGCTGCCGCCGGCGGCGGCGCACGCCTGCCTCGACGGCGTCAGCGGCATGGAGCATGTCGACCAGGCCGCCGCCCTGGGCAAGGGCGTGGTGCTGCTCACCGGCCACCTCGGCAACTGGGAGCTCGGCGGCGTGCTGCTCGGCCAGTGGCAGCGGCCGGTGTCGGTGGTCTACGTGCGCGACAAGTTCGCCGACGCCGAGCGCTTCCGCAGCTTCCTGCGCCGGCAGGGAGGCGTGCACGAGATCGCCATCGAGCCGCGCGCCAGCCTGTCGTCGCTGCCGGTGCTGCGGGCGCTGCGCGAGGGGCGGCTGGTGGCGATGCAGGGCGACCGCGACTTCGACGGCCGCGGCGTGCCGGCCAGCTTCTTCGGCGAGCGCGTGCGCTTTCCTCGCGGCCCCTTCCTGGTGGCGCTGCTCACCGGCGCGCCCATCGTCCCCACCTTCGTCGGTTATACGCCCCGCTACCGCTTCACGGCGCGCGTCTGCCCGCCGATCACCGTGCCCTCGACCGGCGACCGCGAGCGCGACCTCGCCGCCGCCGTCCAGGAGTGGGCGCGCGTGCTCGAGGACGAGGTGCGGGCGCACCCCTCCCAGTGGTACACGTTCTACGACTACTTCGTCGAGCACCACGCGGAGGAGGAGGCGGACGCCGCGCCGGCGGCGCCGCGGCGAGCCAGCGCGTGAGGCCGCCGGTGCTGCTGGCCACCGCGGCTGGCGAGCGGCTCCTCCCGGCGGTCGACGTCCCCTTGCCGCTCGATGCTCTGGTGCCGCCTGCCCCCGGCGAGGCGAGCCCATGGGAAGTGGAGATCGGCTTCGGCAAGGGGCGCTACCTGATGAGCCGGGCCCTCGCCGAGCCGCAGAACCGGTTCCTCGGCATCGAGGTGGCAGAGCAGTACTTCCGTCTGCTCGTCGCGCGCGCCCGCCGGCGCGGCGCCCGCAACCTCCTGGCCATCCGCGGTGAGGCGCAGACGCTGCTGGCGGCGGTCCTGCCGCGCGGCTTCGCGCGCGCCGTCCACGTCTACTTCCCCGATCCCTGGCCGAAGGCGCGCCACGAGCGGCGGCGGCTGTTCGACGCCGGGTCGGTGGACCTCGTGCTGTCGCTGTTGCAGCCTGGGGGGACGCTCTACTTCGCCACCGACTTCCTCGCCTACGGCGAGACCGTGGCAGCGCTGCTGGAAGGACACCCCGCAGTGGAGGTGCGGCGGCGGGCGGTCGGCTGGGATGACGGGGCGCGCACCAACTACGAGGCCAAGTACCTGCAGGAGGGACGGCCCATCGTGCGCCTGGAGGTCACCTGGAACGGTCCGCCAGGGCGTACGCCGTTGCACCCGGAAGGAGCGGCGGCAGTGCTCGCCGCGTACCGGTGCGCCCCCGCTCCCCCCGATCCGTCGCGCGCCGCCGGCTGAGCGCATCGGCTATGGTGTCGGCGCTGTGGTGAGGCCGTGAAGGAGCTGCGTGGGCTGCTGCCCTACTTCCGCCCCTACCGCCGGGCGATGGCGCTGGGGATGCTGTCGATCGTCGTCAGCGTGGTCATCGGCCTTGCCTCGCCGCTGCTGGTGGGGCACGCCGTCGACAGCTTCAAGAGCGCGCCGTCGCTGGCGACGCTTCTCACCTACGCCGCGTTGCTGGTCGCCGTCGCGGCCTCGCGCGGCATCTTCACCTTCCTGCAGCGGCTGGTGCTGGTGACCATGAGCCGCGACATCGAGGTCGACCTGCGCGACGCCCTCTTCGCCCAGCTCGAGCGGCTGTCTCCCTCGTTCTTCCACCGCCACGCCACCGGCGACCTCATGGCACGCGCCACCAACGACCTCTCGGCGGTGCGCATGCTGTGCGGGCCGGCGATCATGTACAGCACCAACACGGTGTGCACGGCGCTCGGCTCGCTGTTCTTCATGTTCCGCATCCACCCCGGGCTGGCGCTGCTGTCGCTGGCGCCGATGCCGGTGGTGGCGGTCGTCACCAAGGTCTTCGGCCAGCGCATCCATGCCCTCTTCGAGGGCGTGCAGGAGCAGTTCTCGCGCCTCTCGGCGCGGGTGCAGGAAAACCTCTCCGGCCTGCGCGTGGTGCGCGCCTACGCGCGCGAGGACTGGGAGGAGGCGCAGTTCGCCACCGTCAACGAGGAGTACGTGGCGCGCAACCGCGTGCTGGTGCAGTGGGGCTCGGCCTTCAACCCGCTGCTGCAGGGGCTGGTCGGTCTCGGCTTCGTGGCGGTGCTGTGGTACGGCGGCCGGCTGGTGCTCGACGGCCGGGTGACCATCGGCCAGTTCGTCACTTTCAACTTCTTCCTCGGCAAGCTGGTGTGGCCGATGATCGCCATCGGCTGGGTGATCAACCTGGCGCAACGCGGCGCCGCCTCTTTCGGCCGCATCCGCCAGGTGCTCGACACCATGCCGGAGGTGCGCGACGAGGAGCCCTTGGTGCGCGTCGAGCGTATCGTCGGCCGCGTCGACGCCCGCGGCCTCACCTTCCGCTACGCCGCCGACCTGCCGCCGGCGCTGGTCGACGTCGAGCTGGCGGTGGCGCCGGGTGAGACGGTGGCGTTGGTGGGCCGCACCGGCGCCGGCAAGTCGACGCTGCTGTCGCTGCTGCCCCGACTCTACAACCCGCCGGAGGGCGCCTTGCGGGTCGACGGCGTCGACGCGCGGCGGCTGCCGCTCGCCACCCTGCGCGGTGCCATCGGTATGGTGCCGCAGGAGACCTTCCTCTTCTCGCAGTCGATCCACGACAACATCGCGCTGGGCAAGCTGGACGCCGCCGGGCGGCCGGCTGCCACCCGTGAGGAGGTGGTCGAGGCCGCCGAGCTGGCCGGCCTGGGCGACGACCTCGCCGCTTTTCCCCAGGGGCTCGACACCGTCGTCGGCGAGCGCGGCATCACGCTCTCGGGGGGCCAGAAGCAGCGCGTCGCCCTCGCCCGCGCGCTGCTGCGGCGGCCGCAGCTGCTGCTGCTCGACGACTGCCTGTCGGCGGTGGACACGCAGACCGAGGAGCGCATCCTCGGCAACCTGCGGCGGGTCTTCCCCGGGCGCACCGTCTTCCTCGTCTCGCACCGCATCTCGGCGGTGCGCGACGCCGACCAGATCCTGGTGCTCGCCGAGGGGCGAGTGGTCGAGCGCGGCAACCACGCCGAGCTGGTGGCGCGCGGCGGCATCTACGCCGACCTGCACCGGCGCCAGATGCTGGAAGAGGAGCTGGCGGCGATTTGACCGGCGGCGTACGCCGCCAATCATCCCGAGGAGCGTAGCGACGAGGGATCTCGACGTGCCGCCGCCAGTCACGGTGAGATGCGCGGCGTCGAGCGATCTCACCGCCGCAGTCATGACAAGGTGCCCGTTTGCCCGTAGCATGCGGCGATGCGCGTGCTCATCGCCGGCGGCAGCGGCCTCATCGGCCGCGCGCTGATCGAGTCACTGACCCGCGACTCTCATCAGGCGCTGGTGCTCTCGCGGGCGCCCCAGCGGCAGCGCGGTCTGCCATCCGGCGTGCGCGCCGTGGGCTGGGACGGCGAGACGCTGGGGCCGTGGGTGGCGGACCTCGCCGCCTGCGACGCCGTCGTGCAGCTTGCCGGCGAGAGCATCTTCGGCCGCTGGACGGCGGCGAAGAAGCGCCGCCTCCACGACAGCCGGGTGCGCAGCAGCCGGTTGATCGCCGAGGCCATCGCGGCGGCGCCGCGGCGCCCGGCGGTGCTGGTGCAGGGGTCGGCGGTTGGCTACTACGGCGACACCAGCGAGGCGGTGGTCGACGAGCGCTCGCCCGCGGGCTCCGACTTCCTCGCCACCCTGGCGCGGGACTGGGAGGCGGCGAGCGCCAGCGTCGAGCCCTTCGGCGTGCGGCGGCCGGTGGCGCGCACGGCGGTGGTGCTGGCGCGCGAGGGGGGTGCCCTGCCGCAGGTCACCCGCGCCTGCCGCCTCTTCGCCGGCGGCCCGCTAGGCAGCGGCCGCCAGTGGTTTCCGTGGATCCACCAGGCCGACGAGGTGGGGGCGATCCGATTCCTGCTGGAGGCGCCGGCGGCGACCGGCCCCTTCAACCTCGTCGCCCCCGAGCCGGTTCGCAACGCCGACTTCGTGCGCGCCGTGGCGGCAACTCTCCACCGGCCCACCTGGCTGCCGGCGCCCGCTTTCGCTCTGCGCCTGGCGCTCGGTGAGCTCGGCGACGTGCTCCTCGCCGGCCAGCGGGCGATGCCCGAGCGGCTGCAGGCGCTGGGCTTCAGCTTTCGCTTCCCGACGCTGGCTGCGGCAATCGCCGACCTGCTGCGGTGACCGCAACGCAGGCGGGGACAAGCTCCGCCCCTACACCAGAGCGCGAGCCGCAGCACTGGTGATGGCTTCAGGGCGCCGCGTTGGGGCCGACGATCTTGCGGAAGATCGTGCGGCGCGCCCGCTCGAGGCGGCGCCAGCCGCGCGGCCACCGCTGGAAGGCCCAGCGCAGCGCCCAGTAGGCGCTCTCGCTGGCGAGCGAGAGCAGCGCCGCGCCGAAGCCAATGACCAGGGCGCCCGGGCCCGGCAGCGGCAGCAGGGCGATGCCGAACACCAGCAGCACCCAGCCGGAGACGATGAAGAAGATCCGCCAGCCGCGCGGCAGGTGCGCGGCGGGGTGCCGCTGGCGGCGCGGCCGGTGCGCGCCGCTCACCCGCCGTCGCGCCGTATCCGCGTCCCCCAGTGGTAGTCGGTGATCAGCGGCTCGCCGCTGCCGTCACCGAGCACCCACAGCGCCGCCGGCTGCGGGCGCAGCTCGCCCAGGAGCAGGCTGCCGTGGCGGTTGCCGGCGGCAAAGAGCGTGGTGGCGAGCCCCTGGGCGTCCGTCGCCAGGTCGGTCATCGCCACGGTGGCGATAACGCCGCTCGACGGTTGACCGTGGCGCAGGTCGAGGTAGGGCGGATAAGTCGCGCCGCCGGCGCGCAGGGCGCCGTCGCTACCGCTGGCGAGGGCGAAGGCCTGGTCGCGCAGCCGCAGGTTGCGGGTGAAGCTCGCTACGTGGGCGGGCACCGCCACCTGCAGCGGCCAGCCCTCGCCGGCCGGGCCGCCGCCGCGGGCGCGCTGCACCGGCCCGAGGGTGAGGCTCATGTCGGCGACACCTCGCGCCGCCAGCTGCTCGGCGGCGCGGTCGAGCGCGGCGCCGAGGGCGAACCCCCAGAGGTCGAGCCGCGCGCCGGCGGTGAGCGTCAGGCTGCCGTGCTCGACGTCGAGCGCCAGCCGATCGCACGCCGCGGTGGCCGTCGCCTGCTGCAGGGCGGCCTCGGTGGGCAGCGCCGTGCGCACGGCGCGCAGCCCCCAGAGCTCGTACAGCGCGCCACCGAGCGGCCCCTGCAGACCCTCCGACCAGCGGCAGAAGGTGAGGGCGCGAGTGAGGGCGACGAGCAGCGCGGCGGGCGCCGCGTGCGGGCCGCTGCCGGCGGCGGCGTTGATGGCGGCGAGCGGCCCGGCCGCGGGATCGGCGGCCTTCTCCAGCTCGCGCACGGCATCGATCGCCTCGCGCAGGGCGGCCTCGACGCCGGCGCCGGCGAGGGCCTCGAAACGCAACGGCACGCCGAAGGCGGTGGTCTTGACGATCAGCGTACGCTCGCCGGCGACCGCTCCCGCCGCCGCCGCTGCCGCCGCCGCAGACGCCGCGAGCAGCGCCAGCAGCGCCAAGACCTTCGCTCGCATGTACGGCATCCTAGCGCGCCGCCACCCATCTCACCTCGCGCGCGCGGCCGTGCTAGCTCGAATCGCGCGACTCGCGCGGTGGGAGTCGCCAGGCAGCGAAGCGTCATGGAATCCGCCCCCGTCAGCGACCCGCCCAAGCAAGGGGATGGCGCTCGCCAGGTGCGCGCCACGCTCGACCGACTGGTGCCGATTCTCTACCAGGAGCTCCACCGCATCGCCGAGCGCAGCATGCGGCAGGAGCGGCGCGGGCATCCGCTGGAGGCGGGCTCGCTGGTGAGCGAGGCCTACCTGCGCCTGGCCGAGCACAGCCGCGTCGAGTGGCGCTTGCGCGAGCACGTGCTGGCGGCGGCGGCGCAGGTCATGCTGCGCATCCTCGTCGACCATGCGCGCAACCGTGGCGCCCAGAAGCGCGGCGGCGACAGCGAGGCTCACCCGGGTCGGCGCGGTCGAGCATCTACACCTGGCGCGGCTGCTGACCGTCGGCAGCCCGCCGGAGGGCCGCTCTACGAGCTCCTCGCCGGGCCAGCCCCCGTTCGGCGCCGCGGCCCAGGGCCCGGAAACGCTGAAGCGCGCCATCGTCGCCCAGGACCCGCCGCCGCCGAGCGCGGCCACGGCGCGGGGGGTCCCGGTGAGCGCCACGCTCGGCGGCGCGACCGTCACCACGGCCGCGGAGGTTGCCGTGCGGCGGGGCACCGACGAGGCGGGGCTGCTGCGGGAGCTCAAGGCGCTCGACCCGCTGGTGCTGCGGTTGCTGTCGCGCGACCCAGCGGAGCGGGGAACGGTGGAAGAGCTCGAGCGCGACCTGCAGCAGCTTCTGGCGTAGCGGCGGAGCTCGTCTCCACTCCACCCGGGTCAAGTGTCCCGAGGAGCGGAGGGGAGGCTCGCCAGGTCACACCGATCGCACGCGGGCGAAGCGGCGCTTGCCGACCTTGAGGAGGTAGGGCTCGGGGCGCGGCGGCAGGGTGCGGTTGGGGGCCTCGTCACCTGCCACCGTCTCGCCGTCGAGCGACACCGCCCCCTGCACCACCAGGCGGCGCGACTCGTTGTTGCTCGCCGCCAGGCCGGCGGAGACGATCACCTTGTAGAGCGGCGCGGTGGCGTCGACGCGCACCTCGGGGACCTCGTCGGGCACCCCGCCAGCGGCGAAGACGCGCTCGAACTCCGACTCCGCCTCGCGCGCCGCCGCCTCGCCGTGGTAGTCGGCGACGATGCGGCGCGCCAGCTCCTGCTTGACCGCCTTGGGGTGCAGCGCCCCCGCCGCCACCGCCTCCTGGCGGCGCTTGAGCTCGGCCTCCGCCACGTCGGTGAGCAGCAGGTACCAGTCCCACATCAGCGCGT
Source organism: Thermoanaerobaculia bacterium (assembly GCA_036001185.1). Lineage (GTDB taxonomy): Bacteria > Acidobacteriota > Thermoanaerobaculia > Multivoradales > JAIOJS01 > DASYQD01. The sequence goes on along the minus strand of DASYUP010000203.1, from coordinate 2,760 downwards.
CGGGGATCGACATGGTCCTGCCGTACATCTCGCGCGGCGGGTCCTCGAGGGCGATGGCGTTGCCCAGGCTCTTCGACATCTTCTGCACGCCGTCGAGCCCTACCAGCAGCGGCACGGTGAGGCAGACCTGCGGCTCCATGCCCTCTTCCTTCATCAGGTCGCGGCCGACCAGCAGGTTGAAGATCTGGTCGTGGCCGCCGAGCTCGACGTCGGCCCGCAGCGCCACCGAGTCGTACCCCTGGGCCAGCGGGTAGAGCAGCTCGTGGAGGAAGATCGGCTGCCCCTCGGCGAAGCGGGTCTTGAAGTCCTCGCGCTCCATGATGCGCGCCAGCGTGTAGCGGCCGGCGAGGCGGACGATACCGACGGCGCCCAGCGGCACCAGCCAGCGGCCGTTGAAGTCGACCACCGTCTTCTCGCGGTCGAGCACCTTGAAGACCTGCTCCTGGTAGGTGCGGGCGTTGGCCTGCACCTCCTCCTCGGTGAGCTGGGGCCGCGTCGTCTTCTTGCCGGTGGGGTCGCCGATCAGGGCAGTGAAGGAACCGACGAGGAAGATCACCCGGTGCCCGAGCTCCTGGAAGTGGCGCATCTTGCGCAGCAGGACGGTGTGCCCGAGGTGGAGGTCGGGCGAGCTGGGGTCGAAGCCGGTCTTCACCACCAGCGGCTTGTCGCTTGCCCGCGAGCGCGCGAGCTTCTCGCGGAGCAGGCCCTCCTCGACGAGGTCGACGGCGCCGCGCTTGAGCCTGGCGAGCTGCTCGTCGACGGGGAGGAAGGTGGCGCTCACGGCCGGCGCCCTCACTCCCACGCCGGCGGCGGCAGCGGCTGCCCGGCGGCGGGAAAGACCTCGCCGCGGGCGAGCACGCGCGCGTCGCCGGCCATCGTCCAGCGAGTGACGGCGCCGCCGGCGGCCTCGCCGTCGACGGTGAGCTCGAAGCCGCCTTTCGTGCGCGCCCGCGCCGGCAGCTCGAGCGTGCCGGCGGCGACGCCGGTGGCCACCGCGGCCAGCACGCCGCTGCCGCAGGCGAGCGTCTCCCCCTCGACGCCACGCTCCCAGGTGCGGATGTCGAAGCGGTGCGGCCCCCGCCAGCGCACGAAGTTGGCGTTGGCTCCATCGGGAAAGGCCGGGTGGCGTCGTATGGGCGGCCCAAGGGTGGCAACCGGGCAGCGGCCGAGGTCGTCGTCCCAGGGGATCACCGCGTGCGGCACGCCCACCACCAACGACCAGGCGGAGAGCTTGCCCCCCTCGACGGAGAGGCTCATCGGCTCGGGCGCGCTCTCAGGGGGCGACATCTCCAGCTCCACCTCGTGTGCCGAGACGCGACGCGCGGCGAACGGGCCGGCGCCGGTTCGGATGGTCAGCTCGCCCGCGGCCCAGCCGAGCTCGCAGGCGAGCTGAGCGGCGCAGCGGGTGGCGTTGACGCACAGCGCCGCCTGGCCGCCGTCGGCATTCCAGTAGACCATCTCCACCGCGCCATTCTCTTCACGCTTGAGGGTGAAGACGCCATCGGCGCCCAGTGAGACGCCGCGGCGGCACCAGGCGCGGATGGTCTCGGCCGCTGGCGCCGCCGCCGGCTCGGCGAGGGCGAGAAAGTCGTTGCCGGCGCCGGAGACGCGGAAGAGCTCGGTCAATGTCCGGTCGCTTCCCGTCGAGCGAGCGCGTGGGTTGGGTGGGGGCTCCCCTCTCCTCTCGAGAGGAGAGGGGTCGGGGGATGAGGAGTGAAGTGCATCTAGTGCGCCAGAGCCTCGACGTCGGGCGTCGGCGGCCCCTCGTTGCCGGCGCCGTCGACGGCGGTGACGTGGTAGCGGAAGCGCAGGCCGGCCGTGAGGCCGCTGTCGGCGTATTTGAGGTCGGTGACGGCTGCCGCGGTGAGCTTGCGGAAGCCGGCGCCAGGGTCCTGGCGGTAGACGAGGTAGCCCACGGTGTCGCCGTCCGGGCTCGGCTGCCAGACCAGGTTGACGCCCCCTTCATGGGGCAGCGCGACCAGGTCGTCGGGAGGCGCCGGCGGGAAGCGGTCCTCGTAGTCGACCTCCCGCTCCTCGCCGGTGGCGCTCTCCACCCGCGGCTCGGTGCTGCCCAGGGCGGTGACGGTGTAGATGTAGCGCTGGCCGTATTTGGCCGCCGCGTCGAGATAGCTGCGCGCCTCCTTGGGGAGGGTGGCGAGCGGTTCACCGTAGGTGCGGCCCTCGGCGGGCCGGCGGTAGACGGCGAAGCCGGCGATGCCGTCGGCGGGCGACCGCCAGGCGATCTCGATGCCCTTGGCGCGCGGCTCGACGGTGAGGCCGGTGGGCGGAGGCGGCGGCGCCAGCGGCACCAGGTTGACGAGGTTGGACCAGGCCGAGGTCTCGCCCTCCTTGGCCACCGTCCGCACCGCGTAGACGTGGAGGACGCGCTCGGCGGCGGGTGCCGTCCCGGTGGCCGGCGCCGGCGGCGCCGGCAGCGGCAGCCGGATCACCACCTGCCCCCCTTCGATGGCGCTGGTGAGCTCGGCCCCCCGCAGGGTGGCGAGCGACTTGGCGGCGGCGATGAACTCCTGCGGCTCGAGAGTGGGCAGGGCGGCAACCGTCGCCGGCAGCGGCCGCACGAGCTCCCACACCTCGACGGCGTCGAGACCAGGCAGCTTGGCGCCGCTGGTGATGGTCTGCGGGTAGCCGAACCGCATGACCAGCTGATTGCCCCGCTGCGCCACCTGCAGGTCCTTGGTGGGGTTGGGGATCACCCGCACCGGCGGCATCGGGTTGCCCTTCTTGCCGCAGGCCCCAATG
>DASYUP010000202.1:0-7713 GCA_036001185.1 Thermoanaerobaculia bacterium | reverse complement strand
ACCTGCCGCGGGCGATCTGTGCCGGCGTGCCCGCCGGCTCGCCGGGACCCATTCGCTGACCGAGGAGGCGCCCGCCCTCGCCGCCTGCAGGGCTCGGGCGCAACGAGCCATCCTCCTTGGTGGAGCTGCGCAGCGCTCCAGCCGCGAGCACCGCCGTCAGCAGCACCCCCCAGGCGGCGAGGAGCAGGGTGCGCGTCGCGGCGCGGCGCCGTGGGCTGCCTTCGGGGTCACCGAGGCGCGAGGACACAGGCTGGGACATTGCGACCTCTCCTCTGGATGACAGGAGGCCACGGACCGCCGCCCGCCAAGGGCGAGGAGCGAGCGACGGCGGACCCGAAAGATGGAACGCCGGCGAGCCTACCAGCGTCGCTGGGACGGGTGCAATGACCCCGCGAAGGCGGCGAGGACGGGGCCTTCCCCGCCCTCGTCACTTCCCCCGCAGGTGACTGGAATCAGTAGGGATACGGCCGCGGCCTGGTGTCACGACCGTGGCGGTCGTAGGGGTACTGGTTGCCGTACTGGTCGTAGCCGTTGCCGTTGTCGTAGCCGTAGCCGAGGTTGCCGGGGTTGCGGCCGCCGAACGCCCGGTTGCCGAAGTACCGCTTGTCGAGGCGGCCGATGGCCGCCGCCATCACGTGGGACTGGTTGGCGAGCCAGCCATCGGGCTGCAGCGCGCCGAAGCGCCGCTGGGCGTCGAGGAAGGCGGCCACCACGTTGGCATAGGCCTGCCCCACCAGGTCGCCGCGATTGCGCTCGAACGTCGTGCGGGCCAGGTACTGAGCCTGCTGGTCGAGCCGGCGGAGGGCGTCGAGAGCCGCGCGGTCGGCGAAGCGCGAGCGCCTCGCGGCCTCGCGGTCGAGCGTGGCGACGGTGGCCGCGAAGTTCCGCGCCGCCTGGTCGAGCGACTCGGCGCGGCCACGCTCGCTGAACACCCAGCGGTCGGGGCCGGCGACCCGCCCGTTGCGGTCGGTGCCGTAGCGGTTGTTGCGGTCGTAGTACGGGTCGTTCTGAGTGGCATACGGGTGCCACACCCCGTTGCGGTCGTAGTAGCCGTCGTTCTGCGTCGCGGACGGATGCCACTGACCGTCGCGGTCGTAGTAGCCGCCGTTCTGGTCCTGGTAAGGGTGGAACTGCCCGTACTGGTCGTAGTAGCCGCCCTGGTCGGCGTACTCGTGGTAGCGGCCGTACTGGTCGTAGTAGCCACGCGCCTGCTGGGCGCGCGCGGCCGGAGCCAACGCCAGCAGGGCGAGCAGCACGAAGAGGATGTTCTTGCGCATGGCCTGGTCTCCTATCGACAGATCGACTCAGCCGCCCCAGCCGTTGCGCCCCGACCAGAAGCCGGTGCCGCCGAAGCCGCGGTCGATGCGGTTCATCAAGGCGTTGACCCGCAACATCTCGTGCTGGATGTCCCGCGCCTTGCTGTCGGCGAGGGCGCTGCGCGCCGCCACGAAGAGGTGGGACACCTCGGCCCAGGCGGCCTCGGCCTGCAGCGAGCTCAGGCTGTTGGCCTCGAGCTCGAAGCGGAAGTCGCGGATGGTGTCGGCGAGGGCGGCGATCTGCGCCGCGTCGGTGGTGCTCACCTGCGCCTCGCCGGCGGCGTGCAGCACCGCTGACGCCAGGTGCTGGGCGGCGAGGTCGAGCTGTCGCGCGGCCGTCAGCTGCGGCCCCTCGACGAGCTGGGCGTGAGCCGGCGCAGCCACCAGGGGAAGCACGAGCGCCAGCAATGCAAGGAATCGTCTCATCGTCGTCCCCTCCTTTCGCGGGAGACCTATTGCATCCCACATACCAGCCGCCATGTACCACGCAAGTAGCTGAAAATATTCGTATTTATCGACTGGGCCCGACCTCTACCCGCCACCGCGCGTCCCCTCGAGAGGACGCCGGCGCGGGGCTTCCCTCCGCCGCGGGCCTCTGCTACCATCCCCGCCGCATCAGGAGCGGCCCGCGCAGCGGGTCCGGCAACCTGGGACGGACAGCCCAAGGTGCCCCACCGCTTCGGCGGTGATGTGGCCGAACGGTCGTTTCCGACCCGCAGGGGAACGGTGGTGACCAAGCGGCAACGAAGTGTCCCGGCCGAAGGCCGCTCCGGGTGCACGAGGCAGGGCATGCACCAGGAGCGGCCTTTTTTAGTGCCGCGCCGTGACACTCATGGGAGATTCAGCGATGGTCACCGCCGCGTCCGTGGAGAGCTGCTCGACGGCCTCCGCCACCACCTACACCTTCACTTCCGAGTCGGTTACCGAGGGGCATCCCGACAAGGTCTGCGACTTCGTCGCCGACTCGATCCTCGACGCCTGCCTCGAGCAGGACCCTTGTAGCCGCGTCGCCTGTGAGGTGCTGGCCAAGGACGGGCGGCTCGCCCTCGCCGGCGAGATCACCACCGGCGCGCGCTTCGATCGCACCGCGGTGGCGCGCGCGGCGGTGCGCAGCATTGGCTACCTCGATGGCCGCGAGTCGTTCAATGCCGACGGCGTCGAGGTGCTCGACTGGATCAGCGCCCAGTCCTCCGAGATCGCCCAGGGCGTCGACCGCGCGGTGCACGCCGACCAAGGCGCCGGCGACCAGGGGATCATGTTCGGCTACGCCAGCGATGAGACGCCGGAGCTGATGCCGCTCCCCATCCTGCTCGCCCATCGCCTCGCCCGCGGTCTCGCCGAGGACCGCAAGAGCGGCCGCCAGCCCTGGCTGCGGCCCGACGGCAAGACCCAAGTGTCGGTGGTCTATGAGGCCGACCGGCCGGTGCGCGTCTCCGACGTGCTGGTCTCTACCCAGCACGCGCCAGAGAGCACCCATGCCCAGATCCTCGCCTACGTCGCCGCCGACCTCTCGCCGCGCATCCTCGGCTCCTGGTTGGCGCCGAGCACCCGCTTCATCGCCAATCCCACCGGCTCCTTCGTGCACGGCGGCCCCTCCGCCGACTGCGGCGTCACCGGCCGCAAAATCATCGTCGACAGCTACGGCGGCGCCGGCCGTCACGGCGGCGGTGCCTTCTCCGGCAAGGATCCCTCCAAGGTGGACCGCAGCGGCGCCTATTTCTGCCGCTGGGTGGCGCGGCAGATCGTCCGCCAGGGGCTCGCTCGCCGCGCCGAGGTGCAGGTGGCCTACGCCATCGGCCAGGCCACACCGGTGTCGGTGAAGGTCGACACCTTCGGCACCGGCGACGCCGCCGGCGCCGAGGCGCTGGTGCGCGGCCTCGACTTCCGGCCGGCGGCGATCATCGAGCGCCTGCGGCTGCTGCGCCCGATCTATCGCCAGACCACCAACTACGGCCACTTCGGCAAGCCCGACCTCCCCTGGGAGGAGTAGAGGCCACCTCGCGGCGGAGAGATCGTCGCCGGCGCGAGGCAACAGACGAAACCCCTCTGGTGTAGGGCGGGGCCGGTCCTCGCCCGTGTCGCGGACTCGACCTTGGTCCGCGCCGCGACGGCTCTCCTTGACCCCGGAGCGGTCGGTTGCTACCTTCGATCGATCCGTCCAGCGCCGCACCATCCAGCGCCGCAGAAGGGGATCTCCACCATGAAGCAGCTCGTCGTCGCGGTCGCCCTGGGAGCGTTGCTGGCCCTGCCGGCAGCGGCCACCACCTTCGTGCGGGTCGCCGACGAGGCGCTCGCTGACCAGGCGCCGCTTGCCGTGGTGGCGACCGTGCTGGCGCGCGCCGCCGCCCCCGGCCGCGCCGCCACCGACTACCGCCTGCGCGTCGACGAGGTGCTCGCCGGCAGCGCGCCAGGCGAGCTGGTCGTGCGCCTTCCCGGCGGCGGCGCCGGCAAGCTGCGGCTCAAGTTATGGGGAGTTCCCGCCTTCCGGCCCGGCGAGCGCACCCTGCTGTTTCTCTCCCCCGCCGGCGACGGTACCTGGCGCGTGCTCCATCTCTTCCTCGGCGCCTTCCACCAGGTGCGCGCCGGTGACCGCGAGCTGGCAGTGCGCAACCTCGCCGAGGCGCACGAGGTGCGAGTGACCCCGGAGGGCGGCGTCGCCCCGGCGCCCGCCGATGCCGAGCCGCTGCGCGACTTCGCCGCCTTCGCGCGCTGGGTGAAGGCGCGCCGCCAGGGTACCGCCCCCCCCGACTACCGGCTGCCGGCTACCGAAGCCGAGCCATTGCGCGCCCTCGCCGCCAAGGCCACCTTCTTCACCGTCGACGACATGCGCCTGCGCTGGTTCCCCTTCGACAGCGGCGGCCACGTCGACTTCCTGGCGTATTCGACCGGCGAGCAGGGGCTGTCTGGTGGTGGCTATTCGGAGTTCCAGACCGCGCTCAACGCCTGGAACGCCGAGTCGCAGACACCGATCGACTACCGCTATGCCGGCAAGACCAGCGTCGCCAACGGCCTCGACGAGGACGGCGGCGACGAGCTGAGCACCATCGTCTTCAACGATCCGCACCACCTGCTGTCGGCGTTCAGCTGCACCAGCGGCGGCGTCCTCGCCCTCGGCGGCCCGTGGTACGAGAGCGGGGTGGAGACCTTCCACGGCGAGCAGTTCCATCCCATCGCCGCCGCCGACATCGTCGTCAACGACGGCCTCTCCTGCTTCTTCAGCCACAGCCCCAACGCCAGCAAGGCGGCGCAGGAGCTGTTCGGTCACGAGCTCGGCCACACGCTCGGGCTGGGTCACTCGTGCGGCGATGCCGATGGGCCCGACCCCGATTGCAGCAATGCCACCTTGAGCGACGCGCTGATGCGGGCCTTCGTGCACGACGACGCCCGCGGCGCCTCGCTGCGCACCGACGACCAGCAGGGCATCCGCTCGCTCTACAAGCAGACCACCGACGGCAGCGTGCCGGCCGCTCCCACCGGGCTGGTGGCGACGCCGCTCGGCACCCACGAGATCCAGCTGAGCTGGGTGGACAACGCCAACAACGAGACCTCCTACCTGGTCGAGTTCGCGGCCCTCGGCGAGGCCTTCGTGCAGGCCACCCCGACGCTCGACGCCAACACCACCTCGGCCACCGTTAGCGGCCTCGCCACCGCCACCGGCTACCGCTTCCGCGTGCGGGCGCGCAACGCCGCCGGCGACTCGGCCTACTCGAACGTTGCCGAGGCGGCCACCAACGCGCCGATCGCGCCGTGCGTCGCCGACGCCAACACCCTGTGCGTCCACAACGACCGCTTCGCCGTCGAGGTGGCGTGGAAGATCGACACTGGCGCCACCGGGGTCGGCACCGCGGTGCCCATCGCTGCCGACGACGGCGGGCTGTTCTGGTTCTTCGGCGCCGACAACCCGGAGATGCTGGTCAAGGTGCTCAACGCCTGCGTGCCCAGCCTGGGCAACAAGTACTGGGTCTTCTTCGCCGCCACCACCACCGTGCAGTTCACCACCACGGTCATCGACACCCAGACCGGCGCCGTCAAGGCCTACTTCAACGAGCAGGGGCACCGCGCCGACGCCGTCACCGACGTCGGGGCGTTCGCTACCTGCCCGTAGTCGCGGAGTCGCTGGCGCCGGAGGGCGGCGCCAGCTCCGAGGCCTCGACGAAGAACGGCCGCCGTTCCGTCTCGGTGAAGACGGCCGCCGCCTCGGCGGCGGCGCGCGCGTAGACGTCCCACTCTTCCCCGTCGCCGCCCAGGTGGCGCAGCTCCTCGGCGAAGACGCGGGTGACCAGCTCGCGCGTCACCCGCTGGCCGTCGTCGAGGGCGACGCGGTGGCGCAGCCACTGCCAGGTTTGTACCCGCGCCGCCTCCAGGGTCGCCAGGTCCGCGCAGGCCCCGTCGAGGGCGACCCGCCCGCGCTGCCGCTGCCAGCCATGCAGGTAGGCGATGCCGGCGCGGGCGTTGTCGTGCAGGCCGGCGAGAGTGCGCGGGCCTTCGCCGCGCGGCAGCAGGTCGGGATAGTCGTCGACCGCCGGGATGACGTCCCCCTGGTGGTCGCGGGGAAAGGCTGCCAGGGCGGCGCCGATGAAGCAGGGGTCGGTCACCCAGCAACCGTCGTGCCCCAGCGAGCACTCCAGGCGTGCTGCCGCCGCCACGCTTGCCTGCTGGGCGGCCAGGTCCTGCGCGTCCGTGGCTGGCGTGAGCGACACGGCAGCGCCGATCGCCGCGGCGCCGCGACGGTGGCAGATCTTGATCAGCCGCAGCGCGCAGTCGCGCAACCAGGGGCGTTCCAGCCCGGTGGGCCCGGCGAGCAGCCAGGCGCGATCGGCGAAGACCCGATCGTCGTGGTGCGCCAAGGCCTTGATGTCGCTGAACACCATGTCCTGACGGCCCAGCTCGAGACCGGCGGCGCGATCGCGCAGCTCGAAGAGGATCTCCTCCATCTGGAAGGCGGCCGGCAGGGTCTCGATGAGGACGGTGGGGCGCAGCGTGGCGTGGGGCAGGCCAAGCCTCTGCTCGAGCCGGCCGAGCAGGCGATGCCACCAGCGCGCCTCGCGGTAGTGCTCGATCTTGGGCAGGTAGCAGGCGCAGGTCCGCCCCTGCTGCAACAGCGGGCGGGCGCCGTGAAAGGTGGCCACCGCGAGATCCAGCAGAGCGCCCGCGAGCGGGGCGCCGGCGACCCACAGGTTGCATTCGTCGAGGTGCAGGCCGCGGCAGCGCAGCATCGGCAGCGGCGCGCCGGCGCGGGGCGCGGCCGCCGCAGCGGCGAACAGCTCCTGTCCGCGCAGCAGGTTCGGCCAGGCGGGCATGAGCGAGTCCTCGAAGTCGAAGAGGGCGACGTCGGCGCGCGCTCCATCGTCGGCAGGTGCCAGCATCGCGGCGACCGCGCCGGCGTCGTCGGCGGGGACGACGATGCCGACCCGGCGGCGCACGAGGTCGGCCGGCAAAGGCGGCACGCGCCAGTAGGGCAGACGCGCCTCGTAGCCCTCGTGAGCCGGCACGTAGTCCGGGTGCCCGCCGCGATCCCACTCCGCCTGACGGTGGCGCCGTTCGGCCAGCAGCTCCCGGCGCTCGGGCTCGAGCTCACGATGCAGGGAAGCCAGGAGGGCGAGGAGGGCGGGTGGCAGCAAGCGCATGGCGGCGGCGGTCCTGGCGTGCTCGCTGAACGAGGGGCCTTTGCCGGGCTGCCACCCGGAGGCTCGGCCGGCGGGCGTCGATGCTGGGGGAACGACCTGAGCCATGCGTCTCCACGCTGCGAGAGGATCCCACCCGGTGAAAGGTCGGGCGCTGGAAACAGGCGAAGTGGAACACTTTCCAGCTCGCCGGGGCGTACTTCGAGGTCCTACGCCCCTCCCAGCGCACCGCTTTCGCAGTCTGGTTGCAAACCGCTTGCCGTCAGGCGAGCGTCGGTGGACCGCCCGAAGACGCCCGCGCCGCCGCCGCCCATCGGCGACGAGGGGGCCGGCGGCGCAATCCTGGCGGCCGCCCCCCCGGTTGGGGACCCAGCGCCCGGCCGGTTAGAATAGGCATCGGGCTCCACCCGGAAAGTGCGACTCCCCACCGGTCGGGCGATCGGGGCGCGCTGCAGCACGTCAGCAGGCGTACCTCGTTGCCGCGGCCGGACCGTGGCCGGTGCTCGTCTGCGACAGCCGGCCGTCCAACTCCGAGGAGGCGCGAGCAGCAATGGCAACCAAATACATCTTCATCACCGGCGGCGTGGTCTCCTCGCTCGGCAAGGGGGTCGCCGCGGCGTCGGTGGGGGCGATCCTCGAGTCGCGCGGCTTCTCGGTGACGCTGATGAAGTTCGATCCCTACGTCAACGTCGACCCGGGGACGATGTCCCCCTACCAGCATGGCGAGGTGTTCGTCACCCACGACGGCGCCGAGACCGACCTCGACCTCGGCC
>DASYUP010000201.1:0-12275 GCA_036001185.1 Thermoanaerobaculia bacterium | reverse complement strand
CCCTCGAGGGGCAGGGGGCGCCCCCGCCCAGCCCCGTGCGTTTTCTCTCCGGCCTCTAAGCCGTCCCCAGCGGCGGAGCCGCGCGCCAATCGCCTGCCTCCACCCTGCTAGACTGCCGCGCCTCGCCGCGGCTACGCTGCGGCTGCACAAGGACTTCCGCCGTGCCCCTCTACCCATTCCAAGGCGTCTCGCCCCGTGTGGGGGAGCGCGTCTTCCTCGCCCCCTCCGCCGAGGTGGCGGGCGACGTCGAGCTGGGCGACGACGTGTCGCTCTGGTTCCACACCGCGGCGCGCGGCGACGTGCAGTGGATCCGCATCGGCGCCCGCAGCAACGTGCAGGATGGCGCCGTGCTGCACGTCTCGCACGACACCCACCCGCTGGCGATCGGCCAGGGGGTGGTGATCGGCCACGCTGCGGTCTTGCACGGTTGCACGGTGGAGGACGGCGCCCTCGTCGGCATCGGTGCGCGGGTGCTCGACGGCGCGGTGGTCGAGGCCGGCGCGCAGGTTGGCGCCGGCGCCATCGTCACCCCCGGCAGCCGCGTGCCGGCGCACCACCTGGCGCTGGGCATCCCGGCGCGGGTGGCGCGGCCGCTCGCCGACGGCGAGCGGGCCCACATCGCCGAGATCGCCGAGCGCTACGTGCGGCTCAAGGAGAGCTACCGGGCGACGCTGGGTGCTACCTCATGAGCCACGACAAGGACCCAATGCGGGCGGGGGCGCCCCCTGCCCCTGGAGGGGCAGGGGGACCCGGGGATAGGGGTGAGGCAAGACCCACGGGAGGGGGTCCGGCGGGTGGGGGAAGCGGGCTTCGCCCGCGGGGGGGGGAATATCGCCGCGTCAAGGGCACTCGCGACCTGCTGCCGCCGGAGACCGCGGTGTGGGCGGCGGTGGAGGCCACCGCCCGTCGCGTCTTCGGGCTCTACGGCTACCAGGAGATCCGCACCCCGGCGCTCGAGCACACCGAGCTCTTCGTGCGCGCGGTGGGGGAGTCGACCGACATCGTCGGCAAGGAGATGTACACCTTCCCCGACGCCAAGGGGCGCAGCCTCACGCTGCGACCGGAGAACACGGCGCCGGTGGCGCGGGCCTTCCTCGAGGCCGGGCTGCAGCACGGTCCGTTGCCGGTGAAGCTCTTCTACATCGGCCCGCAGTTCCGGCGCGAGAGGCCGCAGAAGGGGCGCTATCGCCAGTTCCACCAGATCGGCGCCGAGCTGCTGGGCGTCGCCTCGCCGTACGCCGACGCCGAGCTGCTGCTGATGCTCGACCGCTTCCTGCGTGAGCTCGGCTTCACCGATCTCGAGGTGCTGCTCAATACGGTGGGGGACGCCGAGTCGCGCCGTGCCTACGGCGAGGCGCTGCGGGAGCACCTGCTGCCGCTCGCCGAGCGGCTGGGGCCCGACAGCCGCCGCCGCCTCGACGCCAACCCGCTGCGCATCCTCGACACCAAGGACCCGCAGGAGCGCGAGCTGCTGGCCGGCGCGCCGGCGCTCGCCGACCACCTCACGGCGGAGGCACGCGCCCACTTCGCCGCCGTGCGCGAGATGCTCGACCGCTTCGGCGTGCGCTACCGGGTGAGCGAGCGGCTGGTGCGCGGGCTCGATTACTACACCGATACGGTGTTCGAGATCGTCTCGCGCGACCTCGGCGCCCAGGACGCCATCCTCGGCGGCGGGCGCTACGACGAGCTGGTGGCCGACCTCGGCGGGCCGCGGATCCCCGGCATCGGCTTCGCCATCGGCGCGGACCGGCTGATCGAGGTGCTGCCGGCGAGCTACCGCGAGCGCGCCATGGTGCCGCCACCGGCGGTGGTGGTGCCGGTAGGGGGGTTCGCCCCCGCCGAGGCGCTGGCCCTCGGCGAGGAGCTGCGGGCCGCCGGCGTCGCCTGCGAGGTCGAGCTCGGTGGCCGCGCGCTGCGCAAGGCGCTCGAGCGCGCCGGCAAGCTGGGGGCGCGCTGGGCGGTGCTGGTCGGGGAGGCGGAGGCGGCGCGTGGCGTCGCCACCGTCAAGGACCTCGCCGCCGGCGAGCAGCACGAGGTGCCGCGGGGGGCGCTGGCGGTCTGGCTGGCGACTCGCGCCGAGGGTGGCGAGCAATCATAGGGAGAGCAGGGCATGAATCGGACCGGGGCCGGAACGCTGCGGGTGGAACAGGTCGGTGACCGCGTGCTGCTCAAGGGGTGGGTGGCGCGGCGCCGCGACCTCGGCGGCATCCTCTTCATCGACCTGCGCGACCGCTCGGGCGTGGCGCAGGTGGTGGTGCGGCCCGACGAGCAGCCCGAGCTAGTGAAGGCCCTCGAGCCGGTGCGCCTCGAGTGGGTGGTCGAGCTCGAGGGGGTGGTGGAGCGCCGCTCCGCCCCCAACCCCGAGATGCCGACCGGCGAGTTCGAGCTGATCGCCGACCGCGGCGCTGTGCTGGCGCGCGCCGAGCCGCTGCCCTTCGCCATCGACGGCAAGGCGACCGACGCCAGCGAGGAGACGCGGCTGCGCTACCGCTACCTCGACCTGCGGCAGTCGGCGCTGCAGCGCAACATCAAGCTGCGCCACGACGTCACCTTCGCCATTCGCAGCCACTTCCACGAGCAGGGCTTCTACGAGGTGGAGACCCCCATCCTCACCAGGTCGACGCCCGAGGGCGCGCGCGACTACCTAGTGCCGTCGCGCGTCCACCGCGGCTCGTTCTACGCCCTGCCGCAGTCGCCGCAGCTGTTCAAGCAGCTGCTGCAGGTGGCGGGGCTCGAGCGCTACGTGCAAATCGCCCGCTGCTTTCGCGACGAGGACCTGCGCGCCGACCGCCAGCCGGAGTTCACCCAGGTCGACGTCGAGATGTCGTTCATCGGCGAGGAGGACATCTACGCTCTCATCGAGGGGCTGTTCGCCCGCATCTTCCCGCCGGTGGGCATTCCCCTCGGCATCCCCTTTCCCCGCCTGCCCTACGCGCAGGCGATGCTGCGCTACGGCAGCGACCGGCCGGACCTGCGCTTCGGCCTGGAGATCGCCGACGTCACCGACCTGGTGGCCGAGAGCGGCTTCCGGGCCTTCCGCGACACGGCGGGAGGCGGCGGGGTGGTGCGGGGCTTCGCCGTGCCGGGCGCCGCGGCGGCGTCGCGCAAGCAGGTCGACGCCTGGGCCGAGCTGGCCCGCCGCCACGGCGCCGCCGGGGTGCTCACCTTGAAGCGCGACGGCGGCGAGACCCGCTTCCAGGTCAAGGACGCGCTGTCGGTAGGCGAGCTGTCGCTGCTCACCGAGCGCCTGGGCCTCGAGCCCGGTGGGCTGGCGCTGCTAGCGGCGGGTCCGGCGAAGACGACGGCGGCGGCTCTGGGGGCTCTCCGGCTCGAGCTCGCCCGCGCCTACGACCTGATCCCCGCCGACCGCCACGCCTTTCTCTGGGTCACCGAGTTCCCGCTCTTCGAGGGGAGCGACGGCGGCTGGACCTCCGTCAACCACCCCTTCACGGCCCCCGACCCGCGCGACCTCCACCTGCTCGAGTCCGAGCCCGGCAACGTGCGGGCGCGCGCCTACGACGTGGTGCTCGACGGCCTCGAGCTGGGGGGCGGCTCGATCCGCATCCACGATCGCGAGGTGCAGCAGCGCGCCTTCGGCGTGCTCGGCATCTCCGAGCAGGAGGGTCGCGAGCGCTTCGGCTTCCTGCTCGATGCCCTCTCGTTTGGCGCGCCGCCCCACGGCGGGATCGCCCTCGGCCTCGACCGTCTGGTGATGCTGATGGCCGGCGCCACCTCGCTGCGCGACGTCATCGCCTTCCCCAAGACCACCTCGGCGAGCGACCTGATGACCGACGCGCCGTCGACGGTGGACGGCCGCCAGCTCGCCGAGCTGGGAATCGCGCTGCGCGGGGAGTAGCGCCCCCCGCGAACCGGCGCTCGCCGCACGATGCCCATGGAGCCTGAACCCGAGCAGCCGCATCCCGAGCGGCTGCCGCTGCGCCATCCCGGGGGCGTCAGCGAGCTGGTGCTCGGCGCCGGCGCCCTCGCCGCCGCCAGCGACGAGCTGGTCCCCTGGCTGGCCGGGCGGCGTGTCTTCGTCGTCACCACCCCGCGCGTGTGGGCGCTGCACGGCGCCGAGCTGCAGCCACTGCTCGCCGCCGCCTCGGCGGTCGAGCGGCTGGAGGTGCCGGAGGGCGAGGCGGCCAAGACGCTCGGCGAGGCGGAACGGCTCTGGCGCGCCATGGTGCGCGCTGGCGGCAAGCGCGACAGCCGGCTGCTCGCTTTCGGCGGCGGCAGCGTCGGCGACCTCGGCGGCTTCGTCGCCGCGACGTTCCTGCGCGGCATCTCCTGCGTCCAGCTCCCCACCACCCTGCTCGCCCAGGTCGATGCCTCGATCGGCGGCAAGACCGCCGTCGACCTGCCGGAGGCCAAGAACTCCGTCGGCGCGTTCCATCATCCGCACGCGGTGGTGGCCGACACCCGCTGGCTCGCCACCCTCGACGCGCGGCAGCGGCGCGCCGGGCTCGTCGAGGCGTTCAAGATGGCCTACGTGCTCGACGGCCCGCAGTTCGGCGCCTTCGAGGCGCTGCTGCCGGGGCTGCTCGCCGGCGACCCCGCGGCCCTCGCCACGGCGGTACCGGAGGCGGCGGCGATCAAGGCGCGGGTGGTGGAGCGCGACCCGACCGAGCAGGGGGAGCGCGCGCTCCTCAACTTCGGCCACACCCTTGGCCACGCGCTGGAGGCCGCCGGCGGCTACCAGGGCCTCCTGCACGGCGAGGCGGTCGCCTGGGGAATGCTCTTCGCTCTGCGGCTCGCCCGCCGCCGCGGCTTGTCCGCGGCGTCGGCGCAGCGACTGGAGCAGGTCCTGCGGGTGTTCGCGCTTCCCCCGCTGCCGAGCGTCGAGCCGGAGACCTTGCTGACGCTGCTCGGCCGCGACAAGAAAGCCCGGGAGGCGGGGGTCGGTTGGGTGCTGCCGGTGGCGGTGGGCACCGGGCGGTGGGGAGTGGTCGTACCGCCCACCGAGGTGGCCGCGGAGCTGAGCGAGTTTCTCCGCGCGCCGCTGCGTTGAGCGCGGCGCCACGCCACCGCCGTCAGTCGCCGCGGAGCACTGCCTGCGGTTCGAGCCGCGCCGCCCTGCACGCCGGCAGCAGACTGGCGGTGAAGGCGGTCGCCAGCAGCAGCAGGGACACCAGCGTGAAGGTGAGGAGATCGGTCGCGGCGACGCCGAAGAGCAGTCGGGAGAGCGCTCGCGACGCCACCGCCGAGGTGGCGATTCCCACCACCACGCCGACGGCGACCAGCAGCATCCCCTGACGCACCACCAGCCCCACCACCGAGCTCGCCCGGCCGCCCAGCGCCATGCGCAGAGCGATCTCGCGCCTGCCGAGCCCGACACCATAGGCGATGACGCCGTAGATGCCGATCGCTGCCAGCGCCAGCGCCACGGCGGCGAAGGCGCCAAGCAGCAGCGTTCCCAGCCGCTGCAGCGCCGTCTCCCCAGCCAGCACCTCCTGCAGCGTCTCGACCTGGAAGACCGGCAGCTCGGGGTCCACCGCGGCCACCGCGGCGCGGGCGAGCGGCGCGATGGCGGCGGGATCGCCGGCGGTCCGCAGGGCCACCTCGAGATCGTCGTCAGGTTCCTGGGCGAACGGCAGGTAGACGTCCGGCTCGCTTGCCGCGGCGCCGAGGTCGGTGGTGAGGTCGCGATAGCGGACGTCGCCGGCGATGCCCACCACCTCCACCCACGGCCCCTCGGGGCCGTCGAGGCTGAGCCGTTGCCCCACCGCCCTCGCCTCGCCCCAGAACCGCCGCGCCATCGCCCGGCTGACGATGGCGACCGGCGGCGCACCGCGACGATCCGCGGCGGCGAACGCGCGGCCGCGCGCGATCGGCACCTGCAGCGCCGCGAAGTAGCCGGGCAGCACGCGATGGCGATAGAAGCGCACCCCGGTGGGTGTGGCGCCGCCGCTGAGGAAGAGGAAGCCGGCGCTGGTCGAGCCACGCAGCGGAAGGTCTGAGCCCAGCGCCACGGCCTCGACGCCGGGAAGTGCGGCGAGCGCGTCCCGCAGCCGTGTCGCCGTCACCGCCCGCAACTCCGAAGGGTACTGAGCGGCCGGCAGCTCGAGCGAGAAGGAGAGCCGCCGCGCGGGATCGAACCCGGGGCGCACCTCCGAGAGGCGCAGCAGCGTGCGAGCGAGCAGCCCCGCGCCGATCAACAGCACCAGCGACAGGGCCACCTCGCCGATCACCAGCAGCTGCTGGCCGCGCAGCCGGCGCAGCTCGCCTAGCCCTCCCGTCGCCGCCCGGGGCCCCCTGCCGCAGCTCCCGCGTGAGGTCGCAGTCGAGCCCGCGCAGGGCCGGCAGGGCGGCGAAGAGGACGGCGCAGCTCGCAGCGGCGATGATGCCGAAGAACAAGGCGCGGGCGTCGACGCTGGCCTCGGCATAGAGCGGGAGCACTCCTGCCGGCACGCGCTTGAGCAACAAGCCCAGGCCCCCGTACGCCGCGAGCACCCCCGCGGCGCCCCCGGCGAGCCCGAGTAGCAGCCCCTCCGCGAGCTGGTGCCGGACGACCCGACTGGGGCTCGCACCCAGCGCGCGGAAGATCGCCACCTGCCGCTGGCGACCCATCGCGCGGACCAGTTGCAGGGCGGTGACGTTGGTGCAGGCCACCACGAGCAGGAGCAGGGCGCCACCGAAGAGGGCCTGGAGCAGGGTGGTGGTGTTTCCCAGTACCACCTCGCGCAGCGGCCGAACGAGGGCCCAGCGGTCCTGGTTGCTGTCGGGATGTTCGCTCGCCAGCCCGCGCGCCACGCGGTCCATGTCGGCCTGGGCGGCGACGAGGTCGGTGCCCGCGCGTAGGCGACCGACGGCCGAGAGCCAACGGTTGCCGCGGTCTTGCAGCGCGCTGGCCGGGCGAACCACGGTCGCCATCGCCGCCGGCACCCATAGTTCGGCGTCGAAGGCGACGCCTCGAAACCCCGCGGGCATGACGCCGACGATGCTGAAGCGCCGCCGGTTCAGCGTCAGCTCGCGGCCGATCACTCTCTCGTCGCCACGGAACCGTCGCTGCCACAACTCGTGCGAGATTACCGCCACGGCGTCGCGGTCGAGCACCTGGTCTTCGGCCGGCAGGAACGCGCGGCCAAGCGCCGGCCGAGCGCCAAGCAGCGCGAAGTAACTCGCCGCCACGATCTCGGTCCGTAGCTGCTCCGCCTCGCTGCCCCAGGAAGCGGCCACGCCCGTGCGGTCGTAGAGCGAGAGGTGGCTGAAGGCGCGGTTGCGGGACGCCCAGTCGCGCACCTCGAGGAAGGAGGCGGCGCGAGGGCTTCGCTCCGGCCCTGCCACCCCGCGCACGAAGCAGAGGCGTTGCGGCGCCGGGAAGGGAAGGGCCCGCAATAGCGACGCGTCGACGACACTGAAGATGGCTGTGCTGGTGCCGACTCCGAGCGCCAGCGTCAGCACCGCGGCAACCGTGAACCCGGGCGCACTGCTCAGCGCCCGGCGTGCCATTCGCAGGTCCCTGAACAGGTTGTGCATGGTGTCGCCCTCTCGAGTCGGCAAGCCGTTGGAGCAAGCGGAGTGCCACGCCTCGACGCTCGAGCCGCACCCGCCCGTTGGCGTCTTTCCGCGCGCGTTCGGGCCCGCAGGGGCTGTCCGCCCGCGACATCGGCGTCCCGCGTCCGAACGGCCGGGATGGCTCGCTCGTGGCAGGGCCCCCGGGGAAGCTGCCACGCTATAATCCCCGCGCCAACCCCGGTGCCCTGCATGCCTCGATCCGCGCCCGCAGGCGAGGATGGCGCCCGCCGATGAGCAACTGCCAATGAGCAAGCTCGGCCCCCTGCTCAACCGGGTGCGCCTGCGGCACCTCATCTTCCTGCTGCTGCTCGTCTCCGGCCTCATCCCCCTACTCGCCGGCAGCGTCTTTCTCACCAGCCAGAACATCGACCTCTTCGAGACCCAGGAGCAGACCTTCCTCACCCGCTCGGCGGAGGCGCTGTCGGAGGAGATCGGCACCGACCTCGGCACCCTCGAGCGGGAGGTGCGACAGCTCGGTGAAGGGTTCCTCGCCCTGCCCGGCCCGGAGGCCGTCGACGAGCGCCTGCGCATGCCGGGGGTCGACCGCTACTTCGGCAACTTCATGCTCGACAACGAGGGACGGCTGCTGCAGCTGCAGGTGCTCGACCTCGATGGCTCGGGGCCTTCCCTGGGCTCCGGCGCTCCCGACACGCAGGTGCAGCGGGCCCTGCGCGAGGCCTTCGAGGAGGCGGGGAAGACCAAGCGCACCACCTACCGCTTCGTGCGGCGCGGCAACGACAACGAGCCGCTGGCGGTGGCGGCGGTGCCCATCTTCACCCCTCAGGCCCCCGGCGAGCCCAAGCCGGCGGCGCCGCGGCTCGTGCTGCAGGTGGTCGAGCGCCTCGACGTGCTGCGGCGCATCGGCAGCCGCGAGGCGCAGGGGGACGTGGCCGTCTTCCTCATCGACACCCATGGCCGCGTGCTGTGGGAGCAGGGCGCCGACGACGACACCGCGCGCGCCCTCGGCTCGTCGCGGCTGGTCGACGACTTCCGCCGCCGGCCCGAGATCCTCGCCTCCGAATACGAGCTGTTCGCCCACGGCAAGCGGGTGCGCTTCCTCGGCCGCGTCTCGCCGATCGCCGAGACCGGCTGGGGCGTGGTGGTGCAGAAGCCGCTCTCGGCCGCCTACGTGGCGGTGCGGCAGATCCTCTACACCACCTTCATCTCGTCCCTCTTGCTGGTGGCACTGTCGGGGATCTTCGCCGGCTTCGCCGCCGGTCGCTTCAGTGCCCCCTTCACCCGCTTCGCGCAGACCACCCACGAGATCGCCGCCGGCAAGTTCGGCCATCGCGTCGAGGTCTCCGGCCCCGGCCGCGAGGTGGTCGAGCTGGCCGAAGACTTCAACCGCATGAGCGGCCACGTGCAGGGCTACGTCGAGAAGCTGCAGGCCGCCGCGCAGGCCAACCGCGACCTGTTCATCGGCTCCATCCGCGCCTTCGCCGCCGCCGTCGACGCCAAGGACCCCTACACCCGCGGCCACTCCGAACGCGTGGCGGCCTACAGCCGCACCATCGCCAAGACCCTCGGCCAGTCGGAGGAGTTCCAGTACCGCATCTGGATCGCCGGCGTCCTCCACGACGTCGGCAAGATCGGCATCGAGGACCGCATCCTCAAGAAGGGCGGCGTGCTCACCGCCGACGAATACGAGCAGATGAAGCTCCACCCGGCCATCGGCGAGGAGATCCTCAAGCCGCTCGAGCCGCTCAAGGAGATGCTGCCCGCCATCCGCTGGCACCACGAGGCGTGGAACGGCCGCGGCTATCCGGACGGCCTCAAGGGCGAGCAGATCCCGCTCATCGCCCGCATCGTCGCGGTGGCCGACACCTTCGACGCCATCACCACCAACCGCCCCTACCAGAAGGCTTACAGCTACGAATACGCGGTGGAGACGATCACCAAGCTCACCGGCGCCCGCTTCGACGCCAAGGTGGTCACCGCCTTCCTGCGCGCCTTCCAGCAGGGTGCCATCATCGTCGAGCCGCGCGACGAGGAGCCGGTAAGGGTGAGCGCCTGAGGGTGCGGAGCACCACTTAGGGTGCCGTAGGGGCGGCCCCTCGGCGCTGGTAGGCTTCTCCGTCGATGGCGTTCGAGTACATCCTCGCCAACCTGCTCGCCGAGACCAACGCCGCCGGAGTGCTCTTCCTCGACGGCACCGGCGAGACCGTCGACGTCGTCTGCTCCGACTTCACCCCCTACGAGATGCGCGTGCTGGGCGCCTACC
Source organism: Thermoanaerobaculia bacterium (assembly GCA_036001185.1). GTDB lineage: Bacteria > Acidobacteriota > Thermoanaerobaculia > Multivoradales > JAIOJS01 > DASYQD01. The sequence continues at coordinate 2,539 of DASYUP010000201.1, read as the reverse complement.
TCGGCATCTACCTCAAGCAGGTGGCGAGCTCCCTCGAGCAGTGGGCCATGGGCAGGCCCAAGCTCGTCCACGTCGAAAAGGAGCGGCTGCACATCTACGCCCTGCCGCTGCCCGAGGGCTACTATCTGGTGCTCGTCCAGCGCCGCCCGGCGCTGGTCGGCAAGGCCCGCATCCAGCTCGACCGCGCTGCCGAGCAGCTTGTCGCGACGCTGTTCTAGATTCCACCCCCCACCCGGGCGGAGACAAGCTCCGCCTCTCCCCAGAAGCCGAGCGGTCACCTTCCGATCTGTCTTGTCGACCTTTCGACGCGCGTGGGGCGCGCCCGGGGGGAGGGCTCCCGCCCGCGCGCAGGCGCCGTCCTCGGCGCCGAGCACGGACGGGATACCCTCGGCTGGCGGGGCCCCACGTCGCGCCACCGACGTTGCGAGATCAGTCTTCTGCGGTCGGCTCCGCTTCCTTTTGTCCGCTTCCGCAGCCATCGACAAGCCACCGTGTAAGCTTCGCCAGCCATGGCCGAGCAAGGCACTCCGCTAGAGCTTCCCCCCGAGACCACCCTCCCCGAAGAGGAGCAGAAGGGCTTCCTCAAGAAGCTCAAGCGCGGCCTCTTCATGACCCACACCGAGCTGCTGCAGCGCCTCGACACGGCACTCTCGGGCCGCGACTTCCTCGACGAACGCACCCTCGAGCACCTCGAGGAGACCCTCATCGGCGCCGACCTCGGCGTCAACACCGCCCTCGAGCTGGTGGAGCGTCTCAAGGAGGAGGCCCGGGTCGGCGATGCCGGCGACGCCCATCGGCTGCGCCAGCGCCTTGCCGACGAGGTGGGCCTCCTGCTGCTGCAGGCGCCGCGACCGCCGGAGGTGGTGCCCGGCCCGCGGGTGACCCTGGTGGTGGGCGTCAACGGCGTCGGCAAGACCACCTCGATCGCCAAGCTCGGCCGCCTGATGCAGCGCCGCGGCCGCCGCGTGCTGCTGGTCGCCGGCGACACCTTCCGCGCCGCCGCCGTCGAGCAGCTGGCCCTGTGGGCGCAGCGGCTCGCCGTCGAGCTGATCCGCCAGCAGCAGGGCTCCGACCCCGCGGCGGTGGTCTTCGACGGCCTACAGGCCGCCCGCGCTCGCGGCATCGACGAGGTGATCATCGACACCGCCGGGCGCTTGCACAACAAGGCGCACCTGATGCGCGAGCTGGCCAAGATCAGCCGCGTCATCGAGCGTGAGGCGCCGACCTGGCAGCGTCGAACGCTGCTGGTGCTCGACGCCACCACCGGCCAGAACGCGCTGTCGCAGGCGCGCGAGTTCCTCTCGGTGATCAAGGTCGACGGCGTGCTGCTGGCCAAGGTCGACGGCACCGCCAAGGGGGGGATGGCGGTCGCCATCGCCCGCGAGCTCAAGCTGCCGGTGCTCTATCTCGGCGTCGGCGAGAGCGCCGACGACCTGGTGGAGTTCCGGCCGCGCGAGTTCGCTCAAGCGTTGCTCGCCTAGCCGCCCCGAATGGGGCGGCGTGTCCCGAGGAGCGCAGCGACGAAGGGATCTCGACGCTGCGGTGTTCGAGGAAGGCCGGGTTGATCGACTCTCTACCAACCGCTCCGCCCGCCACTCCCTCCGAGCTCGCCGCCCTCCGTCGCGCCCTGCGCCTGGCGGCCCGCGGCCGCTGGCAGACGTCCCCCAACCCGATGGTGGGCGCCGTACTGCTGCGCGACGGCGTGGCGGTGGCCGAGGGCTGGCATCGCCGCGTCGGCGGCCCGCACGCCGAGGTGGAGGCGCTGCGGGGGGTCGCCGATGCGCGCGGTACGACGATGTGCGTCAGCCTCGAGCCCTGCGCCCACCACGGCCGCACGCCGCCGTGCGTCGAGGCGTTGATCGCCGCCGGCATCCGGCGCGTGGTGGCCTGCCACCGCGATCCCGACCCGCGCGTCGGCGGCGCCGGCTTGGCGCGGCTTGCCGGGGCCGGCATCGAGGTGACCGCCGGGTATCTCGTCGAGGAGGCGGTGCGTCTCAACTGGAAGTACCTGACGGCGAAGGTGCACGGCCGGCCGGCGGTGACCCTCAAGTGGGCGATGAGCCTCGACGGCAAGATCGCCACCCGCGGGGGCGACAGCCGCTGGATCTCGAGTGACGCTGCCCGCCGCTGGGCGCTCGAGCTGCGCGAGAGCCACGACGCCATCGTGGTGGGAAGCGGCACCGTGCTCGCCGACGATCCCCTGCTCACCCGGCGGCTGGGGCGGGCCGCCGGTCCCATCCTGCGCGTCGTGCTCGACCGCCGGCTGCGCCTGCCGTCGAGCGCCCGCCTGCTGGACGAGGCCGGTCCGGTGCTCGTGTATGCTGCGCCGGCCGTGGCGCCGGGGGAGGGTGAGGCGACGCGCGCGGAGGCGGTCGCCGCTCTCGCGCGGCGCGGTGCCGAGGTGGCGACGCTCCCCGCCGTCACTCCGGCGGCGGTGCTCGCCGACTTGGCGCGGCGCGGCGTGCAGAGCGTGCTCGTCGAGGGGGGTGGCGAGGTGCTCGCCGCCTTCGTCACCGCCGGCGCCTTCGACCGCGTCGAG
>DASYUP010000200.1:0-10588 GCA_036001185.1 Thermoanaerobaculia bacterium | reverse complement strand
GGGCCGGGTCGTCGCCGCCGTGCTCGTCGTCGACGACGTCGTAGAGGTAGCCGCCGGCGGCGTACCAGAAGCGCTGGTTGAACGACGTCCGGCAGCGGGTGGCGAGCTCGTCGAGCTGGGTCGGCGCCAGACCGTGAGGCTCCGTGGTCACGCCCTCCTCGACCACCCAATGGGCCAGCAACCGCAGGGCGTTGTACCAGAGGGCGTTGATCTCCACCGCCTTGCCGCGACGCGGGGTGACCACCCACTGGTCGACCTTGGCGTCCATCCAGGTGAGCTGGTAGCCCTGCTCGCCCTGCCGTAGCAGCCCGTCGTGCGCGTCGACGCCGATGCCGAAGCGAGTGCCGGCGACGTGTCTGGCGACGCTGTCGAGCAGGCGAGGCAGCAGGTCGCGCAGCGTCTCGCGGTCGCCGGTCGCCTGCAGGTAGCGATCGATGGCGTGGAAGAACCAGAGGGTGGCGTCGGCGGTGTGGTAGAGGCCCTCCTGCGACCCCTCGGGGAAGAGGTTGGGGATGAGCCCGTCGCGCATGGCGCCGGCGAAGGTGCGCAGGATCGCCCGCGCCTCGGCGTGCCGTCCCGGCAGCAGCGTCAGCCCCTCGAGGCTGATCATCGTGTCGCGCCCCCAGTCGGTGAACCAGTGGTAGCCGGCGATCACCGTGCGCGCCGCCTCGGCCCCCCATTCCGAGGGTACCGGCCGCTGGTCGCGCTTGCCCAGCCGCGCCGCCGGCACGGCGACGAACTGGTCGGCGGCGAGCACCAGCTCGGCGCCGACGCCCTCGTGGAGCACCGGATGCGCGCCGGCGAGCAGCCGCTCCCGCCGCTGCAGCTCGACCGCGTGAGCGGTCTCGGGGGCGACGTCGCGGAAGCGCTCCCAGGGCTCGGTGGAGGCCACCAGCGTCACCGCCTGGCCGGGGAGCAGGTCGGCGCGGAAGTAGCCCATGCACCAGAGCTCGCCCACCGAGTCGTAGCCGCGGTTCTCCTCGATGCGGTAGAGCATCTCGCGCATGCGCACCCGCTCGGCGGTGAAGGCGGTGCGTTCGCCGAAGAGCACCAGCCGCAGGGGCGGCAGGTCGGAGGCATCGGCGATCTCGTAGCCGGCGTCGTAGGCAGTCAGCCGGTAGGGCTCGGCCAGCGGCGACGAGACCGCCGCATCGTGAGAACGGAAGTGCACCGAGGGGCGCAGCTTGAGCCGCACCGGGCAGTCCCCTGCGAGGAGGCGGTAGGAGATGTAGACGGTGTTTTCTTCGTAGGCCATCCAGACGCTCTTCTCGAAGACGCAGGCGGCGACGCGGTAGCGCCACACCGGCAGGCCGCCCGTGAGCCGAAACTCCTCGAGACGATCGACGCCGTGGAGCTCGAGCCGTCCGCCCTGCAGCTCGGAGCCGGCGAAGAGGGCGGTGACGCCGTCGGGTAGGCGGAGCAGCTCGGTGAGGTGGTTGAGCATCATCGAGCGGCCGAAGGGCGCCGGCAGCCCGGCGACGAGGTAGCCGTGGTAGCGCCGCGTGGCGACGCCGGCGACGGTGCCGGAGGCGTAGCCGCCGAGGCCGTTGGTCACCAGCCACTCGCGGGTGAGCAGCGGCTCGCGGTCGGTCGCCGCCGTACCCGGCCAGGGCATGCGTCTCGTGGGCAGTCTCATGGTGCGCCCTCCCCGCCGTCGCCGGCGTCTTCCCGCGCCGCCAGCACCACCGCGGCCTCGCCGGGGAAGTGCCAGCCATCGTCGTCGCTGTCGAGCAGCGGCGCCGTGCCGCTGCCCCCATAGGCGAAGCCCTCGCTGCTCCACAGCGTCCGCCAGCGCCGCCCGGCAGGCGGGGCGAGCAGCGGCTCGGGGGCGGCGGCCACGGCGCGCTTGCCCCCGAGGTTGACGAGCAGCAGCCGATCGTTCCCGGCGCTGGTGAAGAAGCGCAGCACCAGGAGGTGGGCGCCGAGCGCCGCACCATCGAGCCGGCGGGCGTCCTGGCGGCGGAAGACCTCCTCGTCGCGGCGCAGCCGCAGCAGGTCGCGGTGCAGCGCGAGGATGCCCTCGTTGCGCTCGGCCTCGCGCCAGTCGAGCTTGCAGCGCGCGAAGGTGTCGCGGCTCGCCGGGTCGGGGACCGCCGCCTCGCACCCCGCTGCGGCTACCCCGGGGAATTGGCTGAGGAACTGGTAGCGCCCGGCCCGCACCTGCTTCGCCAGCTCCGGCGGATGGTCGGCGAAGTAGAGAAACGGCGCCGAGGCGGCGAACTCCTGCCCCTGGAAGAGCAGCGGGGTCTGCGGCGCGAGCAGCAGCAGCGTGGTGAGGGCGCGCAGGCGCCCGGGGCTGGTCGACTGGTGCAGGCGCTCGCCGCGCGGCGAGTTGGCGACCTGATCGTGATTGTCGAGGTAGCAGACGAAGCGCGGGGCGGCGAGGTCGAGGCTGGGAGTGCCGCGACGCTGGCGCTGCCAGGGGTAGAGCTGCCCCTGATAGAGGAAGCCCCACTTGACCGTCGCCAGCAGCTCGCTGGCGCGGCCGCGGAAGGGCGACAGGTAGGCCTCGGCGCGGCCGGTGGCGGCGACGCAGGCGCTGTGGTGGAAGTCGTCGTTCCACAGTGCATCGAGGCCCAATCCGCCCGCCTCGGCCGGTCGCACCAGCGCCGCCTGCTGCGGCTCGTTCTCGGCGATCATCAGCACGCTGCGCTCGCCGGCGCCCTCGCGCGCGCGCCGGGCGAGGGCGCGCACCAGGTGCTCGGCCGAGTCGTCGTGGATGTCCTGCGTGGCGTCGAGGCGCAGGCCGTCGAAGTGATACTCGGAGATCCAGTAGCCGGCGTTGGCGAGCACCAGCTCACGCACCGGGCCGCTGTGAGGGCCGTCGTAGTCGATGCCGTCGCCCCACTCGCTGTTGTGGCGGTCGCTGAAGTAATGGGGCGAGAACTCGCGCAGGAAGTTGCCGCGCGGCCCCAGGTGGTTGTAGACGACGTCGAGGATGACGCTGAGACCGAGGCCATGGGCCGCGTCGACGAGGGCGCGCAGGTCGTCGGGCTCGCCATAGAGGCGGGAGGGCGCGAAGAGATCCACGCCGTCGTACCCCCAGCCGAATTCGCCGGCGAACTCCGCCAGCGGCATCAGCTCGACGGCGGTGATGCCGAGCCGTTGCAGGTAGGGGAGGCGGGCGGCGGCCGCGCGGTAAGTGCCCTCGGCGGTGAAGGTTCCGAGGTGGAGCTCGTAGATCACCTGGCCGCCGAGGTCGGGACCGCGCCAGGCGGCATCGGACCAGCGATAAGCCGCGGGATCGACGACCTGTGACGGCCCTTCGGGCCCCTCGGGCTGGAAGCGCGAGGCGGGGTCGGGGAACGCGCGGTCGCCATCCAGACGGTAGCGATAGCGGGTGCCGGCACCGATGCCGGGCACTACGCCGCTGAAGTAGCCGCCGGCGTCGGCGGTCAGCGGGTGGGCGTTTTCCGGCTGGTGCGGCCCTTCGTCCTCGAGCAGCACCTCGACCTGCCGCCGCGCCGGCGCCCAGACGCGAAAGCCCACTCCGTCGCCCGCCAGCTCGGCTCCCACCGGCATGCGCCTCCCTTCCGGCACGCCACCAGGGAGTATCAAGATGCGTACCAGCGCCGGTGCTAGCATGCCGCCGCTCCGCTGCCGTGTCCGCACCTTCCGCCATCGCCCCCACCCCGCCTGCCGTGGGGCCGCCATCCGGCCGCGCCGCGGAGCTCGGTGCCGATGCGGCGCGCCTGGCCGCCGAGCGGCGCGCGCTGCTGATGCTGGTCGCCTCCTCGACCGCCTTCGGGGTCATGGCGTTCTGCGCCAAGCTCGCCTCGCAGCGGGGAGTAGGTGGCGCCGAGGTGGCCGCCATGCGCTTCGCCTTCGGCCTGCTGCCGGTCCTGCTGTCGCCACGGCTGCGCCGCCGGGCCCTCACCTGGCAGCGACGCGACCTGCTGCTCTACCGTGGCTTCTTCGGCGGCATCGCGGTGCTGCTCTACTTCCTCTCCATCGACCACGTGCCGGTGGGTCTCGCGACGCTGCTCAACTACACGTCGCCGGTGTTCGCCGCGGTGTTTGCCGCCCTCTTCATCGGCGAGCCGGTGCAGCCGCGGGTGCTGCCGGCGCTCGGGATCGCTCTCGGCGGCGTCTTCCTGGTGGTGCGCGCGCACGGTGGCGACGGGGGCATCGGCGCCGTGGGCCCCTGGGCGGTGGTGGGGCTGGCGTCGGCGGCCCTCTCGGGCGCCGCGGTCACTGCCATCCGCATGGCCCGGCGCACCGAGGGGTCGTGGGCCATCTACACCAGCTTCAACGCGCTCGGTCTGCTCGCCACCGCGCCGTTCGCCCTCGCCGCCTGGCGCCACCCGGGAGTCGTGGGCTGGCTGGCGTTGGTCGGCGTCGGCGCGCTCTCGATGGTGGCGCAGCTGTTGATGACGTACGCCTTCCGCTGGATCGACAACCTGCGCGCCGGCGTCGTGCAGCAGCTGGCGGTGTTCGTCGCCATGACCATGGGGGCGCTCTTCCTCGGCGAGCCGGTCACCGCCCAGTCGCTGCTCGGCAGCCTGCTCACCGTCGCCGGCGTGGTGGCGGTGGTGGCCTTCCGCGGCCGGCGGGTGGCGGCCGAGGAGGTCGAGGCCGGCTAGCGCTCCGCGGGCCTGGCGCGAGGCTGGCCGCGCTATGCTCCGGCCAGCCCGGCGGAGACTTTCTGCGGAGATCACGAGTGGCGCACCCTATGCGGCCCAGGCTGCCGCTCGCCGCACTGCTTCTGCTGCCCGTGTTGCTGGCAGGGGGGTGCCGCCGAGCCGAGCGGCCGGCGTCGCCGCCCGCCCCGCTGCGCATCGCCACCTACAGCGCGCCGCTGGGGCTCGATCCGCACCTCAAGAACGAGGTGCTGACCTTCTCGATCCTCGGTAACATCTTCGACGCGCTGGTCAGCTTCGACGCCCAGCTGCGAGTGCGTCCGGCCCTGGCCACCAGCTGGGAGAACCCCAACGACCTCACCTGGCGTTTCCACCTCCGTCCGGGCGTGCGTTTCCACGATGGCCGGCCGCTCACCGCCGACGACGTGGTGGCCAGCCTCGAGCGCGTGCGCCACCACCCCCGCAGCGGCGTTGGCAACTACCTGGTCAGCGTCGACCGCGTCCGCAAGCTGAGCGCCAGCACGATCGAGATCACCACCCGGCGGCCGTCGCCGGTGCTGCTCAACAAGCTGACCTTCGTCTACATCGTGCCGCGCGACGCGCCGGAGGAGATCCGGCAGCCCATCGGCACCGGCCCCTACCGCTTCGTAAGCATGGACGCCCGCCGCATCCTGCTGCGGGCCTTCACCGCCTCCTGGCGCGGGCCGCCGCCGGTGGCGGAGGTGGAGATGGCGATCGTGCCGGACGCGGCCGCCCGGGTGGCGATGCTCACCCGCGGCGAGGTCGACCTCATCCAGGAGGTGAAGCCGGAGCTGTCGGATCGCGTCGAGCAGACGCGTGGCTGTCGGCTGCTGGCCTCCGAGGGCTTGCTGGTCGAATACCTCGCGGTGCGTCCCGACACCCCGCCGTTTGCCGACCTCCGCGTGCGGCGGGCCATCCACCTGGCGGTCGACCGCGCGGCGCTGGTGGCCGACCATCTGCGGGGACACGGGCTGCCGATCGGCCAGCTGGTGGGGCGGCAGGTGTTCGGCTACGCCCCCGACCTGCAGCTACCGGCGCGCGACGTTGCCACCGCCCGCCGACTGCTCGCCGAGGCGGGGTTGCCCGAGGGCTTTGCCGCCGACCTCGAGTTCCGCGAGGGGCGCAGCGCCGACGTGCTGATACGCCAGCTCGCCGAGGTCGGCATCCGCCTCCGCCCAGTGCCGCGCCCCTGGCCGGAGATGTACCGTCGCCTGCAGGAAGGCAAGGTGCCGGTCTACTTCGGTGGCGTGCTGGCGGGTTCGGCGGACGCCAGCGACGTCTTCGACAGCAAGGTCCACAGCCGCGACCCGGAGCACGGCTACGGCGACAGCAACTGGACGGGCTTCTCCGACCCCGAGCTCGACCGGCTGATCGAGGGCAGCGCCACCACCATGGACATGCTGCAGCGGCGGGCGCAGCTGCAGGCGGTGATGCGGCGCCTGATGGAAGACCTGCCGCTGGTCCCGCTCGACAACCCCTACACGCTGTTCGGCGTCTGCAACGGCCTGCGCTGGGAGCCGCGCCGCGACGGTATGGTGGAAGTGTTCGATATCGGCCGCGCGCCGGGAGACCGCCGGTGAACGGGGAGCTCGTCGTCGTTGGCCGACGACGGCGACGCGCCGGCGCTGCCGTCCTCGTCCTTCTCTTGCCTTTCGCTGCCGGTGCCTGCCGCCGGCCCCCGCCCGCGCCGCAACGGCCGATGCGCATCGCTCTCTACACCTACCCGTCGCAGACCGACCCGCACGCGGAGAACGAGTTCGTCACCCTCACGGTGCTCAGCCACATCTACGAGCCGCTGGTGACCCTCGACCGCGACCTGCGGCTGGTTCCGGCGCTGGCCGAGCGCTGGGACAACCCCAACGATCTCACCTGGCGCTTCCACCTGCGGCAGGGCGTGCGCTTCCACGACGGGCACCCGCTGACCGCCGACGACGTGGTGCAGAGCCTCGAGCGGGTGCGGCGCAACCCGCAGGGGGCCTTCGCCGGCTACCTGGTGGCGGTCCACGACGTGCGGGCGCTCGACCCGACGACGGTGGAGATCACCACCGACCACCCCTCGGCGGTGCTGCTGCGCAAGCTCGCCTTCGTCATGGTCGTGCCGGCGCGGTCGCCCGACCGCATCCTGCGGCCGATCGGCACCGGACCTTATCGGCTGGTGCGCTGGGAGACCGGGCGCATCACCCTCACCGCCTATGCGGGCTACTGGGGCGGTCCGCCAGCGCTGCGCGACGTCGAGCTGGTGGCCGTTGCCGACGACCGCCAGCGGACCGACCGCCTGCTCGCTCACGAGGTCGACCTCGCCCAGTCGTTGCCTCCGGCGGAGGCGACGCGGTTGCGCGGCGCCGCCGGAGTGCGGGTGGCGATGCGCGAGGGGATGTCGGTCGAGTACCTGCAGCCGCGCGTCGACCGGCCGCCGCTAGCCGACCCCCGAGTGCGCGAGGCGATCTCGCTGGCGCTCGATCGCCAGGGCCTGGTCGATGAGCTGCTGCTCGGCTATGGGCGGCCCACCATCCAGCTGGTGCCGCCGCTCGCCGTCGGCTACGCCCCCGAGCTGCAGCCGCCCCGCCGCGACCTGCCGCGCGCCCGGCGGCTGCTCGCCGAGGCGGGCTACCCGCAGGGCCTCGACCTCGAGCTCGACTATCGCGAGGGGCGGCGGCTCGATCCGCTTGCCCGGCAGCTCGCCGCGGCGGGAATCCGCGTACGGCTGGTGCCGCTCACCTGGGAGGACCTCAACGCCAGGATGGAGGCCGGCCGGCTGGCGTTCCACTACGGAGCGTTGGTGAGCGAGACCGCCGACGCCAGCGATGTGCTCGACACCATGGTGCACAGCCCGGAGGCGTCGCGCGGGTGGGGCAGCACCAACTTCAGCGGCTACGCCAACCCCGAGCTCGACCGCCTGATCGAGGCCAGTGGGGTGGCGGCCAGGCCCCGCGAGCGTCGCGACACGTTGCAGCGTTGCCTGCGCATCGTCAGCCGCGACCTGCCGTTCATCCCCCTCTTCGTGCCGCACGAGATCTATGGCGTCAGCGACGGGCTCGTCTTCACCCCGCGGCTCGACGGCAGCGTGCTGGCGCAGGAGATGCGACGGCGGCAGGAGGGGGCACCGCGACCTTGAGCCGGCCGGGCAGGATGCGGTAGCGCAGCGGCGGCGACAGGTGCAGCAGCTCGCCGTCGAGGAAGACGGCCACCGGCCGCCGGCGGAGGGGAAACTCGACGAGCGCCTCGGTGGTCGTCCACTGGTCGAAGCGCGCCGCCTCGCGCACGTCGCGCAGCAACGAGTAGAGCAGCGTGCCGAGCACCGCCGAGCGGCTCTTGCTGCGATGGACGTAGACCATCAGCAGGCCGGTGTCGAGCCGCGGCCGCCGGCCGAGGTAGAAGAAGGGCATGTCGGCCGGGTTGTTGGAGATGAAGACGAACGGCGTCTCGTACTCGACGCGCCGGCCGTCGACGTCGAGGCAGACTTCCGACAGCCGGTAGCGGCCGAGCAACCGTAGCGCCGCGACGAGGGTCACCCAGGCCTTGGTGATGCGGGTGCGGATCCGCGGCTCGGCGCGCTCGCGCACCACCTGCGTGGCGAAGCCGAGCGAGGAGTTGTTGATGAAGCGGTGGCCGTTGACCTCGGCGAGGTCGAGGCAGCGCGGGGTGGCGGCGGCCAGGGCGGCGGCGGCGGCGTGCAGCTCCTCCGGCATGCCGAGGTCGCGGGCGTAGTGATTGAAGGTGCCCAGCGGCAGCACGCCGAGGGCGGCGTCGCTGCCGGCCAGGGCGCCGGCGACCGCGCTCACCGTGCCGTCGCCGCCACCGGCGATCACCAGCTCGGCACCGCTGGCGAGCGCTTCGCGGGTGGCGGCCGGCAGCAGCCTGGCCCGCACCGCGCGCACCTCGGCGGGCAGCCCCGCCTGGCGCAGGGCGACGGCGACCTCGGCAGGATGGATGGCGCCGCGGGAGAGGGTGCCGCCTCCGGGGTTGAGCAACACCACGACGCGCACGGGAATAAGCGCGGAGCAAGTGACGTGCCTCCAAGTGACGTGCCTCACCGGCGCTGGCATGCGCCATGCGATATCGGGATGGGGAGCGGGCAACACGAGCCCACGACATCACCACCAGCGAAGGAGCCCGAATCATGAGTCGAACCCGAGCCCTCACAGCCGTTGCAGCGCTGGCCCTGGCGCCCGCCCTGCTCCTCGGCGGCTGCCGCGGTGGCGATGACACGCCGCAGCAGACCGCTTCGACGACCGTACCGCAGGAGACGAGCCGTCCTCCTCAGGGGACGAACTGGGCCACCGATGCCCCGCCGGCGGTGACCGGCATGCCCGCCCTCGACAACGGCAGCGCCGCGGCCGGCGGCGACCGCGAGCGCCAGCTAGCGGATCGCGAGGCGGCGGTAGCCCAACGCGAGGCGGAGGTGGCCCGCCGCGAGGCGTCGACCAGCCGCACGCCACGCACCGTCAGCCACCGCCCCACCGCCCGCACCAGCCGCGCCACCGCGCCGGCGCCGCGGCCGCGCCACTCCGAGACGACGCCGTCGCGCGCCCCCTCGCCTGAGCCGGCTCGCCCGGTCCGCCAGGTGACGCGAGTCACCGTGCCGGCGGGAACGAACATCACCGCCGAGGTCACCAGCGGCGCCAGCAGCGCTACCTCGCAGGTGGGTGACAGCGTCACCGCGCGGGTCAGCGAGAACGTCTACGCCGGCGGCATGCTGGCCATCCCCGCCGGCTCGCGGATCCGCGGCACGGTCACCGAGGTGCAGGGCCTCAACCGGCGCGTCGGCGGCCATGCCCGCCTGGCGGTGCGCTTCGACAGCGTCGAGCTGGCTGACGGCAGCGAGGCACCGCTCTATGCCGCCTGGTCGGTGCAGGGGCGCAACGAGACGGCGCGCGACGCCGCCACCATCGGTGGCAGCGCGGTCGGCGGCGCCATCCTCGGTCGCGTGCTCAGCCATGGCCATCGCCGCGACGAGCGCACCGCCCAGGGTGCGGCCGCCGGTGCCGTCATCGGTACGGTCATCGCCGCCCGCACGCGCGGCGGCGAGGTGGAGCTGCCGGCCGGCAGCACCGTCGAGCTGACGCTCGCCGACTCGGTGCGCGTCAACGCCGAAGGCTGACGACCACCACCGTCCACGTCTCTCCCACGGGTGCCTGGCGTCTGCCCCGGACTGCCAGGCACCCCCTTTGTTTTCCGCCGCGCGGCGACGATCGACGCCCCGCCGCGGCGCGGCGGGGCGTGCGCACCGGCCGCCGGTCGCCGGTGCCAGGGCTCAGCAGCGGCGCAGCGTCAGCTGATCAACACCCGGCGCGGCTTCGCGCCCTCTGACTTGGGGATGCGAATGTGCAGCACGCCGTCCTTGAAGGTCGCCTGCACGTTGCTGGAGTCCACCAGGTGGGGAAGCGCGAAGCTACGCAGGAAGCGCCCGTAGCCGCGCTCCACGCGATGGAAGTTGCGGTTCTCCTTCTCGTCTCCCCACTTGCGCTCGCCACTGATGGTCAACACGTTCTGCTCGACGGTGACGTCGACGTCCTCCTTGCTCATGCCCGGGAGGTCGGCGCTCACCTCGTAGGCGTCGTCGGTCTCTTCGATGTTCACCGACGGCGCCCATCCCTGCCGGGTGCCGAGGTCGCCGAGCGGTTCGAACAGGTCGCCCACCAGCCGCTCGAGCGGGCTGAGGTCGGACTGACCGCGATTGCGGCGCATAAGGTCTCTCATCATGGCCACTCACCTCCTTCCGTGGCGCGTCGTGGACCCCGCGGAAGACCGGCTGGCTGCACGCGGGGCAGTCGGCTCAGGCAAGCAAGATCGGCGCCTCGGAGGGCCGATGGTCAGGCGGCTATCGGCGATCGCCGCGCGATCAGCAGGGTGCGATCATCGCCTGGCGGCCGGGTGCCGACGAACGCCGCCACCGCCTCGTCGATGGCGTCGGCGAGCGCCGACGGCGCTGCCTGGCGGTGGGCCCGGCAGACCTCGATGAGCCGGTCCAGCCCCAGCTCCTCGTC
>DASYUP010000199.1:0-4247 GCA_036001185.1 Thermoanaerobaculia bacterium | reverse complement strand
CGCGGTGCACGCATCGCTCTCCTGCGCGGCGACGCGGGCGCAGGGCGCCAACGCCTGGAGACCGCCGTCGAGCTGCCGGGCTGCGAGCTGGCAGCCCTCGGCGAGCTGCTGGCGTGGCTGCGCGCCGGCGACTACCCTGCCGCTCGCGCCAGCTCTTTGCGCGACCGGCTGCGCGGCTGGCTGGAGGACCCCGCGACGACGACGCCGCCCGGGCTGCTCACCCACGTGGTGCGGCTGCAGACGGCGGACGAGGACGGCCAGCTGCTGCTGAGCGCTCTGGAGCGCCGCCTCGCCGGTCTCGACAACCGCGGTTCGGCCGTGGTTCGCGACGACCTCGTCGAGCTGCTCACCGCCATCGCCGACCTCCAGCAGCGCCTGCATCGCGAGGAGCCGGCGCGCCTAGCCCTGCGACGACTGCTCGCGCTCGCGCCCGACGACAACCTGCGCTGGCGCGCCGCCCTCCTCGACCTGCAGCTCGGCCACTGGGACACCGCCGCCGATTTGCTGGCGATGATGATCGCTGCGCCCGAGGCGCCGGACTACCTGCGCGAGCTCTACGTCAGTGCCCTCGCCCACCTCGGCCGGGTCGAGGAGATGGAGCGTCAGCTCGAGCGCCTCAAGCCCGCCGATACTTCGATCGTGCCGGCGCTGCCCGGCAACGTCGCCTCGCACCGCGCCGCCCTGTTGCTCGCGGCGGCCTGGGCGCTGCGCGACGCCGGCAAGGACGCCGAGGCGGAGAGGCTCTTCCGTCGCGTGCTGGCCGAGGAGCCCGGGCAGAGGGAGGCCCAGCTCGCCATCCTCCACCTCTACGCCACAGCCGAGGAGCGCGCCGCCCAGCAGGCGGCGATGTCGACGCGCCAGGCTCTCGAAACCGATCCGCAGGTGCTCTTCGAGGAGGGCAGCGATCTGCTGGGAGCCGGCGATGCCCAAGGCGCCCGCGCCTTGCTGGCCCGCGCCGCGCCGCGGCTCGCCGGTTCGCCCTATGCCGAAGCCGCCTGGTACAACCTCGGCGTCGCCGCCGCGAAGGCCGAGCAGTGGGAGCAGGCCGCCGAGGCCTTCGCGCATGCGGCCGCGGCCAATCCCACGCGTGGCGACAGCTACTATCGCGGTGGCCTCGCTTTGCACGCCCTCGGCCGCTGCCAGGAGGCGATCGCCGCCCTGCGCCGCGCCCTCGAGCTGATGCCCGACAAGCGCGACGCCCACTACTACCTGGCCCAGTGCTACGGCAAGCTCGGCGACAAGGCAGCGGCGGCGCGCGAGGATGCGCTCTTCAACGGGCGCGCGAGCGGCGGCGCGCACCGCTGAGCGGGTTCAGCGCCGGCCGGAAGCGGCGCTCAGAACGCTTTCACGTACCGCTGGAAGGCTTCGTCGGCGGTCGCCGGATCGCCGTAGACGGAGCGGAAGGCGGCGAGCTGGGGATAGCCCTCGGCCAGATAGAGCAGCAACGTCGGGAAGCGCTCGCTCGCCCACCGTTCGTCGCCATCGCGCAGATAGTGCACCAGCAGCCAGGACGAGGCGTAGTAGAGCTTCTGCTTCTCGCCATAGAAGAGCTGGGGCGAGGAAGCGAGCATGGCACGCACTCCCACTCCCTCGCCCTGGCGCAGGGCCTTCTTGGCCTCTTCGAGCTCCTGGCCGCTGGCGGTGTCCACCATCGTCGGGACGCCGCCCACCAATCGAAATGTGGAACGCCGGATCTTGCCCGGCTGCAGGCGTCCGTCCTTGATGCGCGAGTTGCCGACGTAGTCGGCGAAGCCCTCGGCCAACCAGCGCGGCAACGCCACGCCGGGCCGCACCATGTGGCGATCGAGGAATGCGTGCGTGGCGAGATGGAAGAGCACGGAGAGCGCTGCCTCCGAGGAGGCCTGGTCGAGGTCGAAGGCGATCAGGCCCGCCGGGCTGTAGAGCCCTCGCGTCGCTTCGTAGGCGGGCATGCTGGCGAGCAGCGCCTGCAGCTCCTGGTGGTTGCGGTAGACGAAGACCTCGAGCTTGGAGGGGGCGGGCTGCTGGACGATGCCGGCGAGCAGCTCGCTGCCCAGAACGTTGAAGGCCACCTCCAAGTTCTTGGCCACTGCTGCGCCGACGTGACGATCGTCGGCGTCGCAGTGGACGACGAAGCGTGGGGAGAATGCGTCGTAGGCATGCCCGGCGTCGAGCAGGTCGCGGGCGATGCGCGCCTGCGCCTCGAGCAGCGCGGCGCGCTGCCGCGCGTGGATCGCCAGCACGCTGCTGCGCCGCTGCTCGGCGTCCATGCCCGGCAGGGCCCCACTGACCATGAGAGCCTCCAACGTCACCGGCGTGGCCGGGAACTGCACCCGCCAGTCGAGCGTCGAGCGCACGGGCTCGCCGTCCTTGATCGCCGGCGCGAAGCGCCAGGCCGCGATCGTCTCTACCAGCTCCCGGCGGAAGAAGGGGTCGAGCTCGCTCGTCGGCGTGATCGAGACCACCTCGACACCGCTCACTCGGCCCTTCTCGTCGATGGTGATGCGCACTGCCGCCTCGGGAGCGAGGCCGCTGCCGGCGGTCTCCTCGGGAACGCGCAGCAACGGCGAGCGCAGCGGCAGCGGCCCGTGGTCCTGGTCAGCGGCCGCCAGCGGCGTGGCGACGGCGCCACCCGCGACGAGGAGCACGGCAAGCAGAGGGCCGAGATCCCGCATGGCACCCTATGGTAAGCGCACATTGGGGAACCATGGAAGCAGGTCGCGGGCCCGCGCGTAGGGCACGCTCATGGACGACGACACCACCTCTGCCCGCCCGCCCTCGGCCTTCCCCGTCAAGCGGCCGCGCCGGGTGCCCTGGCTGGCGCTCGGCATCGGCATCGGCGCCGCCGTGGGAGTTGCCACCGGCGCCATCGCCCTCGGCGTCGGCATCGGCGCGGCGATCGGCGCCGCCCTCACTGCCGTGCAGCGGTTGCGCTAGAGGGCTGCTTGCCCCGGAAAAAGGGTCGCGACCCTGACGACGGCGAGCGAGCGCTCCTGCCGAGGCAAGTAGCGGCGATCCAGCCCGCCCGCCATTAGCGGGACGACGGCGGCGGCTTCTGTCGCATCGTCGGCTTCACGATCGGCGTGCGTGGCTGCACCTGGATCCGCGGCGCCACCGAGCTCACTCCCGCCGTGGCCACGTTGTTGCCGGGGTTGCCGTCGTCGCTCGCCTGCACCGCCACCTGGACGCGCCACGAACCGGCCGGCGGCATGTTGAAGCTCCAGCCCGCCATCGCCCGCCCACCCGGCGCCACGGCGCCGAGCCGCTGGCTCCCCCGCGCCGCCACCCCCCGCGAGCCCACCACCTGGAAGGAGACGGAGGCTCCCCCGCTCGCCCCGGCGCCGACGTTGGTCACCACCACCTGCACCGAGACCGGCCGCCCTGGAGGGCCCGACTGCGGCGACACCCGCACGGCGCCGCCGCCGAGCGCGAGGTCGGGGCGCGGCCGCGGGCCCTGCTGCCCGCGCGTGCCGGGGATCGACGGGCCCGTCGTCCCCGTCCGCCCGGTCGTCGTACTGCCGGTCTGCCGGCCCGAGGACCCGGTGGCGCCGAACCGTGATCCCGGCATCGAGGCCGAGAGCGCCACCGCCCCCGGCGTGGCGGCGGCCGTCGCAGCGTCCGCTGCCGGCCGGACCGCCGGCCCGTGAGCGCCGCTCGTCATGCCGGGCACCCCGCGCACGCCCGTGCGCGTGCTCGCCGCGTCGAGGTGCAGGAGCCCCGCCACCAGCGGCGTCGCGCCCGGCCTCGCCAGCACCACCTTCACGTCGTGGGGCTTTCCCGGCGTGGCGTGCAGGGCGAAGACCACGGTGCGGCTCTGCCCGGGGAGCAGGGTGCCGACCTTCTGCTGGCCGGCGGCCTTGCCGTCGACCTGCAGGGTCGCCGACAGCTCCTTGATCGCCGAGCTGGAGTCGTTGGCGATCGGCAGCGAGACGCCGTCCGCCGACATCGTCTTGGTCTGCGACAGCGCGCCGATGAGTGGGAACCCCGGCCGCGCCATGTTGTAGCTCAGCTTGCTCGCGTCGGTGGCGGTGGTCGCGCCCAGCAGCCCCTTGAACTTCGACGCCGGTCCGATGGCGCTCACCTGCGGCGTCGTCGACAGGTGCGGGGGCTTGCCGCCGCCCGACGGCGGGGCGACGGTGACCTGCCCGGCGGAGGCGCTGGCGACCTCGGAGTTCGTCTCGTCGTAGACCTTGGCGGTGACCTGCGTCTTGCCGGCGGCGGTGGGCTGCCAGGGCACGTTGACGGTCGCCTGCGCCTGCCGCGCCACC
>DASYUP010000198.1:0-8645 GCA_036001185.1 Thermoanaerobaculia bacterium | reverse complement strand
CGGATGGCCGTCACCCTGCCCGCAGGGTCGACGCCGATGCCGCCGCCGAAGGGGCGCGGGTCGGGACGGCCGGCGAGCAACAGCGTCGCCTCGGTGCCGCGCCGGCGGTGACGCGCGAGGAGCGCCGCGAGCGGCCAGTCGCAGAGGCTGTCGCCGTTGACGAGCAGCGCCGTCGAGACCGGCGCGAAGAAGTCGCGGAGCGGGCCGAACGCACCACCGGTACCGAGGATCGCCTCCTCGCGCGAGTAGACGAGGGGCATTCCGCGGTGGCGCTCGCCGCAGGCCGCGGGAATGGCGTCGGGCAGGTGGTGGAGGTTGATCGCCACCGCCTCGCAGCCGGCAGCGGCCAGCGCGTCGAGCGTGCGCGCCAGCAGCGGCCGGCCGAGGACCGGCAGGAGAGGCTTGGGGAGCTCGTCGGTGAGCGGCGAGAGCCGCGTGCCGTAGCCGGCGGCCAGGACGAGGGCGCGCAGTGTCAGGTCGCGCTCACGATGGCGCTAACGCGAAGGCGATCCGGATCACTTGAACACCATCCGGATCACTTGAACACCATGTCCGGCGGGGCGCCCGGGTTGGCCTTCACGTGGTCCTCGTAAAGCTCGAGGTAGCTGCGCGGCTCGGCCTCTTCGGGCGCCAGCCCGCAGCGGCGGGCCAGCTTGTCCGCTCCCTGTCCCTCGAACTCGGCGAAGTCGCCGATCGGCGTGTGGTCGAGGCAGATGACGACGGCGCCGATGCGCCACTCCTCGCGCATCTTCTGGTAGCGGCGCACCACCCTGTAGCCGAGCTGCTGCAGGATGAGCTGCATCTGCTCGGCGTCTTCGAGCCGCGTCTGCAGCTCGCTGCGGATCTTGAGGTTCTCCTCCCACTCCGGCGGGCCCTTGAGGGTGAGTTGCGCGCCGTGGCCGTCGAGGCGCAGGCGCAGCACCATGCGCTTGCCGATGAGCTCGCCCTTGCCGCGATCGAAGATCCAGTTGTCCTCGAAGGCGGGGGTCGCCACCCGCTCGGCCTGCAGCTCGAGCAGGCGCTCGCGCAGGTGCGGCAGCTCGACGGCGGCGAACTTGAGCTCGCGCTCCTCGTGCGGACCGCTCATGCGTTTCCGGCCTGCGCCCCGAGGCGATCGAGCAGCCGCACCGTGCAGCGGATGCCAGCGAAGAACTGGGGGATCGACATCTTCTCGTTGGGTGAGTGCAGCCGGTCGTCGGGAAGACCGTAGCCCATCAGCAGCACCGGCACCTGCAGCACGCCGGTGAAGGTGTTGACCACCGGGATCGAGCCCCCCTCGCGCACGCGTAGCGGCGGCGCGCCGAAGGTGTCGGCGAGCGCCGCCATGGCGGCGGCGAAGTACGGCCCGTCGGTGGAGAGCAGGATGGGCTTGCCGCCGTGCAGAGCGTCGCAGCTCACGGTGACACCGGGCGGCGCCAGCTCCTGCACGAAGGCGCAGAACCGGCGACCGATGTCCTCGGGCTCCTGGTCGGGCACCAGGCGCATCGACACCTTGGCGCCGCCCCAGGCCGGCAGGACGGTCTTGGCCCCGCGCCCCATGTAGCCGCCAAACACGCCGTTGACGTCGAGCGTCGGCCGCACCGTGGCCCGCTCGAGCGGGCCGTAACCTTCCTCGCCGCCGAGGGCGCCGACGCCGAGGTCGCGCGTGTAGGCCTCCGTGGCGAAGGGCAGGGCGGCGATCTCCCGCCGCTCCCACTCGGCGATCTCCCGCACGCGGTCGTAGAAGCCGGGGATGCGCACCTTGCCGGTCTCGCTGTCTTTGAGGCCGGCGATGATCTGGCACAGCGCGTTGAGCGGGTTGACGACGGCGCCGCCGTAGGTCCCGGAGTGGAGGTCGCGGTTGGGCCCCTGGACGCGCAGCTCCATGTACGCCATGCCCCGCAGGCCGTAAACCAGCGACGGTTGACCGGGGCCGTACATCGAGGAATCGGAGACGACGATGCAGTCGCAGGCGAGGCGGCGGCTGCCGTCCTGCTCGACGTAGGCCTCGATGGCGGCGCCCCCCGACTCCTCCTCCCCCTCGATGAGGAACTTGACGTTGACCGGCAGCTTGCCGCGGGTGGCCAGCATCGCCTCCACGGCCTTGACGTGGGTATACGACTGCCCCTTGTCGTCGGTGGCGCCGCGCGCCACCAGGTTGTCGCCTTCGCGGGTGGGCTCGAAGGGCGGATGGCGCCACTCGTCGAGCGGATCGACGGGCTGCACGTCGTAGTGGCCGTAGAAGAGCACCGTCGGCCGACCCGGCGCGCCCAGCCACTCGCCGTAGACCAGCGGGTGGCCGGCGGTGTCGATGCGCTCGGCGGAGAGGCCGGCCTCCTGCATGCGCGCCAGCAGCCAGCGGCTCGCGCGGTCGACCTCCAGCGCGTATTCGGGGTCGGTGGAAATCGAGGGGATGCGCAGGAAGTCCTCCAGCTCGGCGAGGTACCGCTGCTGGTCGCGCTCGACGCGCGCGAGAACATCCCCGCTCGGCTCGGCCATGCCCGGTCCCATTCGGGGCGGGAGTGTACCAGCCGGCTGCGGCGCCGGCCACGCGGGCTAGGCGGTGCCGGACCGCCCCGCGGGCCGGTCCTCGACGAGCAGCCGGTGCAGCTGCAGTCCGTTGACCAGCACGTGGCAGAGAATGGGTGCGCAGAGGGTGTGGCGCCAGAGCATGAGACCACCGAGGACGGCGCCGGCCACCAGCGCCGAGGCGGTCCACAGCAGCATCTCGCGGCCGCGACCGCTATGCAGGGCGGCGAACAGCAGCGTGGCCACCGGATAGCCCCAGGCCGGCTGCACGGCGCCGCGGAAGAAGACCTCCTCGGCGACGCCGGAGAGCAGGGCGAGCCCCCACGCCTCCGTCGCCGAGAGCGTGCCCAGCCGCGCGCGCAGCCGCTCCTCGAGCCGGTGCGCCAGCGGCAGGGCGCGCGCCGCCTGCCAGCCGAGGACGAGGGCGAGGGCGGCGCCGGCGCCGGCGAGCGGGTCGACCCACCAGGGACTGGCGGGGAGAAAGAGCGCCGCCTCTACGCCATGTCGCTGCAAGCCGATCCAGGCGACCCCGGCGATGGCAAGCAGCAGGTAGACCCAGGCGGCGAGACGGAAGAGCTCGCCCGGGCGGGGCATGGGCGGCGGTGGCGGCGGGGAGGCCACGGCGTGGCGCGGGCGCGACGCGCGGGGTCAACGGCGCGCGCCGGCGCGCCGCCGCCTCAGCGGAAGCTGCCGCCGCTCTTCTTCCAGTCGGCGAGGAAGCGATCGAGACCGATGTCGGTGAGCGGGTGCTTGTAGAGCTGCTGCATCACCTTGAACGGCATGGTGGCGACGTCGGCGCCCATCAGCGCCGCGCGCAGCACGTGCTCGGGGTGGCGCACCGACGCCACCAGCACCTTGGTGTCGAAGGCGTAGTTCTCGTAGATGGCGAGGATCTGCTCGATCAGCTCCATGCCGGGCAGACCGATGTCGTCGACGCGACCGACGAAGGGGGAGATGTAGGACGCTCCGGCCTTGGCGGCGAGCAGCGCCTGATTGGCCGAGAAGCAGAGCGTGACGTTGGTGGGGATCCCCTCCTCCTTGAGGCTCGCCGCCGCCTGCAGCCCGGCCGGCGTCAGCGGCACCTTGACCACCACGTTGTCGGCGAGGGCGGCGATCTCGTGCCCCTCGGCGAGGATCTGCTCGAGCTCGGTGGCGAGCACCTCACCTGACACCGGCCGGTCCCCGCCGACCAGCTCGGCGATCGCCTTGACGGTCGGCAGGTAGGCCTTGCCCTGGGCGGCGATCAGCGAGGGGTTGGTAGTGATCCCATCCACCATCCCCCAGCCGAGCCCGGTCTCGATCTCCTTGATGTCGGCGGTGTCGAGAAAGAACTCCATGGGCGGGCGCCTCCGTTGCTCGTATCCTGTCACTAGACGGCCGCGGTCGGCGCGGGCCGGGCGGGGCGCCCTCTCCCCCGTCAGGGGAGAGGGTCGGGGTGAGGGGACGGCTGACTCAGTGCACGGTCTCGGGCGGCGGCGGCTCGCCGCCCTCGTCGTCCCCATCGCCACTGTCCTCTGCACGAATCTCGCCCGTCGGCGGCAGCTCACCGACCTCCTCGTCGCGCTCGGAGACCCGCGCTGCGGCGATCAGCCGATCCTCGCCGTCGAGGTCCATCAGCTTGACGCCCATGGCGCCGCGTCCGACCAGTCGCACGCCGCCCGCCAACGTGCGCAGGATCTTGCCTTCCTGGGTGATGAGCACCATCCCGTCCCCCTCGGCCACCTGCTTGACGGCGATCACCTCGCCGGTCTTGGCGGCGATGCGGACGTTGATGATCCCCTTGCCGCCGCGCCCCTGCTGCCGGTACTCGCCGGGGTCGGTGCGTTTGCCGAAGCCCTTGGCGGTGACGGTGAGCAGCGGGCCGCCCGTGGGATCGAGGGGCTCCATCGCCACCACGCGGTCGTTCTTGCGCAGGCTGATGCCGCGCACGCCGCGGGTAGCGCGCCCCAGCAGGCGTACGTCGCTCTCCGGGAAGCGGATGGAGAAGCCCTGCGCGGTGGCGAGCAGCACGTCGTGCCCCGGCTCGGCGAGCCGCACCTGCAGCAGCCGGTCGCCCTCGTCGATGTTGATGGCGATGATGCCGCCCAGCCGCGGGTTGCCGAAAGCCGACAGCTCGGTCTTCTTCACCACTCCCTTCTCGGTGGCGAAGAGCAGCGCCAGGTCGTCGCGGAACTCGCGCACCGCAACGGTGGTCGCCAGCTTCTCCTCGGCGCCGAGCTGCAGCAGGTTGACGATCGCCTTGCCCTTCGCCGCCGGCCCCGCCGCCGGCACGGCATGCACCTTCAGCCAGTGCACGCGGCCGCTCTCGGTGAAGACGAGGATGTAGCTGTGGGCGGAAGCGACGAAGAGATGCTCGACGAAGTCGTCGTCCTTGGTGAGCATCCCCGTGCGCCCCTTGCCGCCCCGCTGCTGCTCGCGGTAGAGGGAAAGCGGCGAGCGCTTGATGTAGCCCGAGGAGGTGACGGTGATCACCATGTCTTCGTCGGCGATCATGTCCTCGATGGTGATGTCGCCGGCCTCGGGGACGATCTCGGTGCGCCGGCGGTCGCCGAAGGCCTCCTTGAGCTGGGTGAGCTCGCGGCGAATCTCCTCCAGCACCAGGGGGTCGCTGCCGAGGATGGCGCGCAGCCGTTCGATGGCGAGCATCAGC
Organism: Thermoanaerobaculia bacterium; assembly: GCA_036001185.1. GTDB lineage: Bacteria > Acidobacteriota > Thermoanaerobaculia > Multivoradales > JAIOJS01 > DASYQD01. The sequence continues at coordinate 3,487 of DASYUP010000198.1, read as the reverse complement.
TGGCGGTACTCGTCGACCACCTTGTCGCGCTCGAGGCCGGTGAGCCGCTGCAAGCGCATCTCGAGGATCGCCTGTGCCTGCACTTCGGAAAGAGAGAAGCCGGTCTGCAGCCGCTCGCGCGCCTCGTTGGCGTCGCGGCTACTGCGGATGGTGGCGATCACCTCGTCGAGGTGGTCGAGCGCCTTGAGGACGCCTTCGAGGATGTGGGCGCGCTCCTCGGCCTTGCGCAGGTCGTAGCGGGTGCGCCGGATGACCACCGTCTTGCGGTGATCGAGGAAGCGCTCCAGCAGCTCCTTGAGGGTGAGCACCCGCGGCTGCTGGTCGACGATGGCGAGCAGGATGATGCCGAAGCTGCTCTGCATCGGCGTCAGCTTGTAGAGCTGGTTGAGCAGCACCTCGCCGATCTCGCCCTTCTTGAGCTCGATCACGACGCGGATGCCGTCGCGGTCGCTCTCGTCGCGCAGGTCGCTGATGCCCTCGATCTTCTTGCCGCGCACCAGCTCGGCGATGCGCTCGACGAGCCGCGCCTTGTTGACCTGATAGGGCAGCTCGGTGATGACGATCGCCTCCCGCTCGCCGCGCTCCATCTTCTCGATGCCCGCCCGGGCGCGCATCTGGATGGTGCCGCGGCCGGTGGCATAGGCCTGCCAGATCCCCTCGATGCCGTGGATGGTGGCGGCGGTGGGAAAGTCGGGGCCGGGCACCTTCTCGACCAGCTCGCGCAGCTCGGCCCCCGGCTTGTCGATGAGCAGGACGAGGGCGTCGACCACCTCGCCGAGGTTGTGCGGCGGCACGTTGGTCGCCATGCCGACGGCGATCCCCGAGCTGCCGTTGACCAGCAGGTTGGGCACCGCCGATGGCAACACCTGCGGCTCGCTCTCGGAGTTGTCGTAGTTGGGGACCCAGTCGACGGTCTCCTTGTCGATGTCGTCGCCCAGCATCTCCTCGGCGAGGCGGGTGAGGCGCACCTCGGTGTAGCGCATGGCCGCCGGGTTGTCGCCGTCGATGGAGCCGAAGTTCCCCTGGCCGTCGACCAGCAGATAGCGCAGCGAGAAGTCCTGCGCCATGCGCACCACGGTGTCGTAAATGGCGGCGTCGCCGTGCGGATGGTACTTGCCCATCACGTCGCCGACGATGCGCGCCGACTTCTTGTAGGGGCGGCCGGCGCGGTTGCCGGCCTCCCACATGCCGTAGAGCACGCGTCGATGCACCGGCTTCAAGCCGTCGCGCACGTCGGGCAGCGCCCGGCCGATGATCACGCTCATCGCGTAATCGAGGTAGCTGCGCTTCATCTCCTCCTCGATGTCCACCGGCAGGTGGACCTCGGGAGGCGGAACGGGCGGGATCTTGGTGTCGTCGTCAGCCATGGTGTCCTAGTCGAGCGCGATCAGCATTGGTGTTGCGTTGGACGTCGAGATCGCCACGTCGCTTCGCTCCTCGCGATGATCGCGGGCATGCGCCCGCGATCAGACGTCGAGGTTTCTGACTTCGAGGGCGTTCTGCTGGATGAAGTCGCGCCGGGGCTCCACCTGGTCGCCCATCAGCACGGTGAAGATCTCGTCGGCCGCCACTGCGTCCTCGATGCGCACCTGCAGCAGGCGCCGCCGCGCGGGGTCCATGGTGGTCTCCCACAGCTGCTCGGGGTTCATCTCGCCGAGGCCCTTGTAGCGCTGGATCGACAGCCCCTTCTTGGCCCGCGCGAAGAGCTCCTCGAGGGCCGGCTCGATGCCCTCGAAGACCAGGCCGGCGTCGCCGCTAGGCTCCCCGTCGGGCAGCAGGCTGATGCGCCGCGCCTGGATCGCCTCCAGGCCGGCGGCGTTGCCGGCCAGGCTGCGGTACTCGGCGGTGGCGAGCAGGTTCCAGTCGAGCCGCACCAGGCGGTCGACGCCGTAGCGACGCGAGATGAAGCGGATGCCGAGGGTGCCGTGCTCCTCGTCGCGCGAGACGACGACGTGCGAGAAGCCCTTCGCCTCGAGCTCGCGGGCGAGGGCGGCGACCCGCCCCTCCTCCGCCAGCGCCGCCTTGCCGGTGATGCCGTGCAGCAGCGCCAGCTCGAGCGCTTCCTTGGGATAGCCCCGGTTCATCAGCCGTTCGAGGTTGTCGCGGAAGCCTTCCATCTTCTCCAGGAAGTGGGTGAGGCGGGCGCCGGCGAGCCGCCGCCCCTCGGCGGCCGTGGCGCCGTTGGCGGGCAGCTCCAGCTCCACCTGCCAGGCGCCCTGGATGCGCTCGATGAGGAAGGCCTTGTACTCGCGGTCGTCCTTGAGGTAGCTCGACTTCTTCCCCTCGCTCACCTTGTACAGCGGCGGCTGGGCGATGAAGAGGTGGCTCTTCTCGATGACTTCGCGCATCTGGCGGAAGAAGAACGTGAGGATCAGGGTGCGGATGTGGCTGCCGTCGACGTCGGCGTCGCACATGATGACCAGCTTGTGATAGCGCAGCCGCGCGAGGTCGAAGTCGTCGCTGCCGATGCCGGTGCCGAGGGCGGAGATCATGGTGCGGATCTCCTCCGAGGAGAGCACCTTGTCGAAGCGCGCCTTCTCGACGTTGAGGATCTTGCCGCGCAACGGCAGCACCGCCTGGAAACGCCGGTCGCGGCCCTGCTTGGCCGAGCCGCCGGCGCTGTCGCCCTCGACGAGGAAGAGCTCGGAGCGCTGCGGCGACTTCTCCGAGCAGTCGGCGAGCTTGCCAGGGAGGTTGAGCGAGTCGAGGGCGCCCTTGCGCCGGGTCAGCTCGCGCGCCTTGCGCGCCGCCTCGCGGGCGCGGGCCGCCTCGATGGTCTTCTCGACGACGCGGCGGGCGATCGCCGGGTTCTCCTCGAAGAAGCTGGAGAGCTTCTCGTACACCACCTGCTCGACCCACCCCTTGACCTCCGAGGAGACCAGCTTGTCCTTGGTCTGCGAGGAGAACTTGGGGTCGCGGATCTTCACCGACACCACGGCGGTGAGCCCCTCGCGGACGTCCTCGCCGGTGAGGTTCTCCTTGAGGCCCTTGCCCAGCGTGCTCTGCTCGACGTAGACGTTGATCGCCCGCGTCAGCGCCGCCTTGAACCCCGACAGGTGGGTGCCGCCGTCGCGGTTGTTGATGGTGTTGGTGAAGCTGAAGATCTGCTCCTGGTAGCCATCGTTCCACTGCAGGGCGACCTCGACCGCCTCCTCGCCCTCTCCGTCGTCGCGCACCTCGCGCAGGAAGATGGGCGGGGCGTGCAGCGGGTTCTTGGCCCGGTTCAAGTGCTCGACGAAGCTGGCGATGCCGCCCTCGTAGCGGAACTCGGCGGCACGGCCGCTGCGCTCGTCGTGCACCTTGACCAGCACGCCGCAGTTGAGGAACGACAGCTCGCGCAGGCGCTGGGCCAGGGTGTCGTAGTGGAACTCGAGGACGCTGAAGATCTGTGGGTCGGGCCAGAAGCGCACCTTGGTGCCGGTGCGATCGCTCTTGCCGATCGCCTCGATCGCCTTCTCCGGCACGCCGCGGTGGTAGACCTGGTACC
>DASYUP010000197.1:0-7909 GCA_036001185.1 Thermoanaerobaculia bacterium | reverse complement strand
CCGGTGCTCAACGCGCTGCTGCTCGCCTACGGCGCCCCGGCGGCGTTGCTGCTGCTGGCGGCGGGGCTGGAGCGACGGCTCGCCGCCGCACGCTCGACCGCCACGCCGTTGCCGCTGTTCTGGTCGGTCGCCGCCCTGCTGCTGCTCTTCGCCCTCGTCACGCTCGAGGTGCGGCAGGCGTTTCGTGGCTCCTACCTCGATCGCGGCGAGGCCACGCACGGCGAGCGCTACGCCTACTCGGCGGCCTGGATCGTCCTCGCCACCGCGCTGCTGGTCGCCGGTCTGGCGAAGAAGAGCCGCGCGCTGCGCCTCGCCTCGTTGCCTGTCATGCTGCTGGCGGTGGGCAAGGTCTTCCTCTACGACACGGCGCACCTCTCCGACCTCTACCGCGTGCTCTCCTTCTTCGGTCTGGGGGTGAGCCTGCTGGTGCTCGCCTGGCTCTACCAGCGATTCGTCTTCCGCTCGTCGCCGGAGACCTCGTCGTGAGCGACGGCGAGGCATCGCCAGGCGGCCGCGCTCGGCGGCGCACCGCGAGCGCGATCGTCGCGGCGGCGCTCGCCTCGGTACCGCTGGCGGCGGCGCCGGCGAACGTCCCCGCCGGTCCGCCGGCGACTGGTCAGTTGCGACCGCTGCAGGTCGAGCGCCCCGGCGTCGTTCGCCTGGCGCTGCCCGCCGCCGGCTACCCACCGCAAGCGGGCTTCCGCGTCCTCGGCCCCGATGGCGCCGCAGTGCCCGTCCGACTGCTCGTCCTCGACGGCAGCAGCGACCGCCACGCCGCGCGCGTGGTCGCCGTCACCCCCGAGGCCGACGGCTGGTCGCTGCTCATCGACGCCGGCCCGTCGGCGCCGCCGCACCAGGGGCTGCACCTGCCGCTGGCAGTCGCCGGCCTGGCGCAAGTCGAGCTCGAGGCCAGCAGCGATCGGCGCCACTGGACACCGCTCGCCAGCGCCTCGCTGTTCCGCCTCGGCCATGGCGCCGAGCTCCAGGGCACGGCCCTCGCGTACCCGGCGACCACGGCGCGCTACCTGCGGCTGCGCTGGCCTGCCGCCAGCGGCTTTCCGCGCCTGGCCCAGGTGGAGCTCGAGCCGGTGGCCGCCGCCGCCGAGGAGCAGGAGCTGCCGGCCGGTGCCTGCACCGCCGCCGGCGCGCGCCATACCGTCTGCGACCTCGCCGCGCTGGGCGACCGCGCCGTCGACGGCTTGGTGCTCAGCCTCCCCGCCGGCGCCGCCGCCGGCTGGCAGCTGCGCGGCGCCACCGCCGGCCGCTGGGAGCTGCTCGGCGAAGGGACCTGGGCGCCACTCCCCGCGGAGGCAGCGCGACGAGTCCCGGCCGGCGGCCGCAGCGGACCGTTGCGGCTCGAGCTGTGGGGCGAAGCTGCCCCGCCGACGCCGCGCCTGGTCGCGCGGCTGCTGCCGCTGGCGCTCGAGCTGACGGTGACGCAACCCGGCTTCTACGAGCTGCGCAGCGCTCCCGACCTGCCGCGCCAGCCAGCCGTGAGCGCCGCCGCCACCGCCGCCGACGCGCAGTGGCTGGTACCGGGCGAGCCGCGACCGGTGCCGCCAGCGCCGCCGCTGGCGCTCGCCGCGGGGGGCACGCTGCCCAAAGTCTCCTTCCGCCGTCACTGGCCGGTGCGCGTCGATGCCACGCCGGGCGAGGCGGTGCGGCTGCCGCTGCCGGCGGCGGTCGAGGCGGCGAGCCGCGGCGACCTCGGCGACCTGCGGCTCGCGCGGCAAGGCCAGCAGGTCGCCTTCCTGATCGACGACGCGGCTACTCCCGAGCGGTTGGGCGCCTGGGAGCGTCTCGTCCTGCGCCCGCAGGTGCACGGCATCAGCGGCGCCGAGATCCCGCTGCCCGAGGGAGCGCGCGGCGGCGAGCTGCTGCTGCGCGTGCCGGCGCGCCCCCTGCGCCGCGACGTGCGACTGGTCCGCCGTGGCGTCGCCGAAGGCCTCGCCGAGGCGCCGCCGGTAGAGACCTCGTGGATGTCCTGGCAGTGCGAGCCTCTGCCGCCGCTGCCCTGCGAGCTCGAGCTGCCACTGCCTGACGGCGGTCGTGGCCCACTGCGGGTCGAGATCGCCGACGGCGACAACGCCCCGCTCGCCGAGCTGTCGGCGGAGGCCTGGCGCCCGCGGCGCGAGCTGCTCTTCCCCTGGCCGGGAGCGCCGGTGGCGCTGCTGGCCGGCGCGCCCGAGCTGCAGCCGCCGGCCTACGACCTCGCCGCCGTCGCCGCCGAGCTGCGCGCGCGACCGGCGCGTCGCGCCAAGCTGGGCCCGCCGGCGGAAGGGTGGGTCGGCGCGCCGGCGCGCTTCCCACGCTGGGCGGTGCTGGCGAGCCTGGCGCTGGCGGCGGCGACGCTGCTGCTGCTGCTCGCCCGCGCCCTGCCGCGCATGCCCGAGACCCGGTAGGTCAACCGCGCCGCAGGCGCCGCGCCTCCTGCGCCAGCGCCCGCGCCGTGCCGCGGGCGAGGAAGCGCACCGGCGAGGTGCCGGAGAAGGCGCCGGCGATGGCGTAGAGCGTGCGCAGCGTCACCCGCGGCTCACTGGTGATCGCCCACACCGGCTCCCAGTCGTCGGGCAGCAGCTTCGCCTTGAAGGCGTCACCGCCCCGCCGCGCCTCACCCTCGAACGCCCCCACCACCGCCGGCAGGTCGTCGTCGCTGCACACCGGCGCGCCGGCGACGACGCGGAAGCCCGCCGCCGCCACCCAGCCGATCACTCCCTGCAACGGTGGCGGGGCGAACCAGCGACGGATGCCGGGGTTGAGCAGCTGGTAGGCGGTGGCGTTCCAGCCGTGAGCGAGCACCAGCTCGCGGGTGCGAGCGAGCTCCGCGGAGCGCCCGGCCGCGGTCGTCGCCGGCGGCCGTCCCTGCTCAGTCAGCGTCGGCGGCGTCGGGAGCGAACTGCTCGGGATCGTCCTCGAACTCCTCCTTGCAGGCGTCGCTGCAGAAGACGTACGTGCGGCCGCTGTAGCGGGCGGTGGCCTCGGCGTCCTCCTCGTCGACTTCCATCCCGCACACCGGATCGATCGCCATCGTTCACCTCCTCGTGCCGTCTGCCGACCGCCAAGCAAAGCACGCGCGGCGGGCAAAGGGAATCACGGCGCGCGACCCCTTCGCGCGACCCGGACGTTGTAACCATCTCTGGGGCTGCCGCTCCAATACGCAGCGCAGCTGCTTTCGCCGCCAGGGCCGCCCTCGTCGTCGCTCGCCGCGAGGATCGACCTCAGGGTGTAGGCTTGCGGCGCCAACCAACAGGAGGTTCCAAATGAGAAAGCCCGTCACCGTCGCTCTCGCCCTGCTCGCGCTCGTGCTCGGCCTCTCCGCGCTCGCCGCGGCCGACAAGACGAAGGAAGTGGCCGCCGCCGCTAGCTGGAAAGGCGAGATCGTTGACATCTCTTGCTACGCCCCCCGTGCCGCCCACGGCAGCGGCCACGCCGACTGCGCCAAGAAGTGTCTGAAGAGCGGCCAGCCGATGGGCCTGCTCACCGGCGACGGCGACATGGTGTTGCTGGTTGCCGATCACGACAACGGCAAGCCCTTCGAGGCCGCCAAGGACATGGCCGGCACCAACGTCGAGGTCACCGGCACGATGGCCGAGAAGGGCGGGCTCAAGGTCGTCACGATCACCGGCATCAAGCCCGCGGCCTAGCCCACCTGCGGAGGCTCGCCGGCGTCCGCGACGCGGGCGCCGGCACTGCCTCCGCCCCTGTCGTGCGCCGGCGGTTCCTTCTCGCTGCCCTCGCCGTCGCCCTGCTTCTCGCCCTGGCGCCGCTGGTGCTCGGCGTCACGCTCCGCCGGCGCGAGGACAACCCGGTGCTGCGCGGCCACCGGCTGGCGACGCGCGCAGGCTGTCTCGCCTGCCACCAGCCACCGGGCGACGAGATCCCCAACCCGGGGAGCCGCTGGGGCTCGGTGCCGCGCTTCGGCGGCGGCAATGCCTTCATGTACGTCGACGATCGGCAGCAGATCGCCGAGTTCATCCGCGAGGGTGCCAAGCGATCCTGGCGCGAGAATCCCGAAGTGCGCCTGCGGCTGGCGCGTCAGGCCATCCGCATGCCCGCCTACCAGGCGTCACTCAGCGGCGGGGAGATTGCCGACCTCACCGCCTGGGTGGCAGCCATGGAGGGGATGGACCTGCCGGGCGGCGCCGCGGCGCAGGTGGGACGCGAGCTCGCGCGGCGACAGGGGTGCACCTCCTGCCACGGCGTCGAGGGGGCCGGCGGCACGCCCAATCCCGGCGCCCTCGGTGGCTTCGTCCCCGGCTTCGCCGGCAGCAATTTCGCCGACCTGGTAACGGATGAGCGCGAGTTCCGGGAGTGGGTGGAGAGCGGCACCAGCCGGCGCGTGGGCCGCAGCGCCGTGGCCCGCTGGTTCTGGCGCCGCCAGCGGCTGCGCATGCCCGCCTTTCGCGGCCGGCTGTCAGCGGCGGAGTTGGGGCAGCTCTGGGCGTGGGTGCAGGCAGTGCGGGAGCCGCAGCAGCCGCGACCGCCGCAGTGATGTGGGGGACAGCTTGCCTGCCCCCGAGCGGGGGGTCTCTACGCCGACAGTGCGTCGGCGAGTAGCCAGTCGAGGGCGGTATCGAGCCGCTCGACGACCCGCTCGGCACCCGCGGCGCGAAGCTGCTCGGTCGAGGTCCACCCGCTCGCCACCGCCAGCAGCGGCACGTTGCAGGCCTGGGCGCAGCGCACGTCCTCGAGGCTGTCGCCGATGATCAGCGCCTCGGCGGCGGTGAACGGGTAGCCGGTGGCGGCGCATGCCCGCTCGATGGCCAGCGGCGGCAGCAGGGCGCGGTCCTCGCCATCGTCGCCGAAGGCGCCGAAGGCGAAGCGCTCCCAGAGGCCGGCGCGGCCGAGCTTGGCGCCGGCGCCGCGCTGCCAGTTGCCGGTCACCAGCCCCACCGCCACGTCGGCGCGGCCGGCGAGCGCCGCCAGCGCCTCGACGACGCCGGGAATCACCTCCACCGCGCCCAGCCGCGCCTCGAGGCGCTCGAGGTAAGCGTCGCGCATGCGGGGCATCGCCGCCCGCACCTCGTCCACCGGCACGCCGGCGGCGGTCATCAGCTCGCGCACGATGAGGGGATCGGTCTTGCCGCTGAAGTCGTAGGCGTCGAGGTCGCCGCAGGTGCCGAACACCTCGTGCAGCGCCTCGGCGAAGAGCACCCGCACCTGCCGCCCGCAGCGCAGCAGGGTGCCGTCGACGTCGAAGAGGAGCAGGCGCATGGAGTGGGCCGCCCGCCGCGGCGGCGCCCGATGATGTCACGCGGCCGCCACCGAATGGGCGTAGCATCGGTGGCGGAGCCCCCATGTCGCCGACTCGCAACCGCTGGCCCGCCGCCGTCGCGCTCGGCTTGTTCACCGCCGTCGCCGCCGGAGCGGCTGTCGACGGCCCGCAGCTGCGCGCCCTCGTCGCCGCCCAGGATCACGCCGCGATCAAGGCTCTCGGCCCGGCCGTCCTGCCGCAGCTCGCCGACCTCTACAGCCATACCACCGACGTCGCCGGCCGCCGCGACATCGCGCAGGTGCTCTACGTGCTGGGCGAGAAGTCGCCCGCGGCTGAGAAGGCGCTGCTCGCCGACCTGCACAGCCCCGACAAGTCCCTGCGCATCCAGGTGCAGTACACCCTCGGGCGCGTCAGCGACGACGAGCGCGTGGTGCAGCTGCTGCTCGACAGCATGCGGCACGGCGAGACCATGCTCATCCGCGACAAGGCGGCCTGCGCCCTCGCCTACGACCAGATCCACCTCGGTGAGCGGCAGAAGGTGAAGCTCTTCGCCGGCCTCATCCAGGCGCTCGACGACGACAAGCGCGACGTGCGGGCGATCGCCCGGCAGGCGCTGCAGATCCACACCGGCCAGGACAAGGGCTACGACCCCGACGCGCCGCCGGAGCAGCGACGGGCGGCGATCACCGAGTGGCAGCGCTGGCTGCTCGAATACCGGGCCAACCTGTGAGGACGCTGATGGGCGGCTCGCTGCTGGTGCGGACGACGATCGTGGCGACGGCGATGGCGGTCGCCGCGGCGGCCGCCGCGGGGGCGGCGAATGAGCGCACGCCCACGCCGGCCGCCGGAGCGGCCGCCGCCGGCCGTGGCACCGTGCTGGTCACCTGGAGCTTCGACGATCCGGTCGACACCGGTCCCGACACGCTGCGCGTGTTCCAGAACGCACGCGGGCGCGTGGCGCTCTCCCCCGAGCTCCGGGTCAGCGGCTTCACGTCGGTCGAGCTCACCGACGTGCCGGGCGACCACGACTTCCCCGAGCTGCAGGGGTTCTTCCCGCTCGCCAAGAACGGCCGGCTGGCGCTCGCCTTCGCGCTGCTCACCACCGATGCCACGCAGGAGCTCAACATCGCCCTCGCCGGCCCCGGCTGGTTCACGCTCGACCCCGATGGCATTGCCTTCTGGCTCTCCACCCGCGACGGCTGGCTCTTCCACACCTCTGACAGCATTCCCAAGCGGCTGCTGCAGCTGACCCCCTTCGTCTGGTACCGGGTCTTCGTCGACTACGACGTGGCGCGCGGCGTCTATGACCTGACGATCGCTCTCGAGGGCGACGGCCAGCCGATCGTCGCCCTGCGCGGGCAGACCAACGCCGGCGCCCACCCGGGCTCCGCCGTCGACCTCTTCTCCTTCATCGGCGACAACGGCGACGACCGCTCGGCGGTCACCTACTACGTCGACGACGTCATCGTCGCCACCGACCGCGACGTGGTGCTGCCCGCCTTCGTCGCCCCTGGGCGCCGGCGCTTCTTCGTCGATCTGCTGGCGCCGCCCGCCGCCGAAGGTCGGCTGCCGCTGCGCTGCCCCACCGCGCTCGCTCCCGCCGACCTCGGGCTGGGCGCCGCCGAGGTGGCGCGCCTGCAGGCGGCGAACCTGCTGCCGCGGGTCGCCGCCTGGGCCGACGGCGAGGGCGCCGCCGCGCCCGCCCCCGGCGCCGCCGAGCTACAGGGCCTGCCGCCGGAAGCGCTGGCGGTGGCGGCGTGGCACTACGGCTGCGCGCTACTGCGACCGCAGGCGACGGCGCGGCGCGATCCGGCCGGCGCCGAGCGGGCGCTGCGGCGGGCCGTCCAGCTGGCGCCGTCGGCACCGCTGCTGCGATTGTCGTGGGTGATCGCCCTCGCCGGCGCCCAGCGCTGGCCCGAGGCCGACGAGCAGCTGGCGACGCTGCGGCAGTGGCAGGAGGACCCGCGCCTGTTGCTGGTCGCCGCCACGGTCGCCGCGCGGCGAGGCGATCCGCAGGCGGCCCTCGATTGGCTGGCGGCGCCGGCAGGCCGCGACCTCGCCGGCCGCCGCGACTCGCTGGTGCTGCGCCACTGGTACCACCTGCTGCTCGCGGTGGGTCGCCACGAGGAGGCGGCGCGGGTCGCCGCCACCATGGCGGGCGCCCTCGCCGATCCCACCGCCGCCGCCGCGTGGCGCGAGCGCGAGGGGGACGCCGACTTCGCCCTCCGTCGCCTCGCCGAGGCGCGGGCCGCCTATCTCGCCGCCGGCGGCGCCCGGCCGGCCACCGACATCCTGCTCAAGCTCGCCGACGTCGCCTTCCTGCTCGGCGACGCGGCGCAGGAGCGCTCGCTGCGCGAGAGCGTCTACGGCCGCCTGGCCGCGACGCCCTGAGCGGCGCGGGCGCGCAGGTAGGTGGCGAGCGCCGCCGCGTTGTTGCGCTCTGCGTCGCGGGAGGCGAAGAGCAGGGTCAGCCGGCCGCGGGCGGCGCGCGCCAGCAGGTCGGCGACCACCTCGGGCCTGGTGTCGAGCTCCTCGCCGTAGTGGCGGCAGAACTCCTCCCACTTCTCGGCGCGACCGTGGAAGCGCTCGCGCAGGACATGGGACGGGGCCGCCTCGCGCAGCCAGGCATCCAGCCGCGCCTCCTCCTTGGCGACGCCGCGCGGCCAGAGGCGATCGACCAGCACTCGCTGGCCG
>DASYUP010000196.1:0-6294 GCA_036001185.1 Thermoanaerobaculia bacterium | reverse complement strand
TCGCCGGCGGCAGCACCTCCACCGCCAGGCCCTCCTCGTTGACCAGCAGCAGGTACTCCGGCGCCTCCGGGCGGGCGACGAGCGCCCGCGCCTTCTCGCGCATGACCTTGCCGTCGCGGTAGCAGTCGACCACCTCGAGCTCGACGTCGAGGTTCTCCGCCGCGCGCCGCATGAACGACACCAGGGTGGCGAAGAAGGCGTCGCTGGGATCGGCGGGGTTGAGGAATGCGACCGTCAGGGGCATGGCGTCCTCCGGGGTGTTGGCCGGGAATGCTGTCACGTTCGGCCGCCGGTGGCGGGGGGCGGGGCAGCCAAGGGCGGCAGCCGGTCGGCCCACGGTCGGGCCGCCTCCAGCTGCGCCGAAAGCTGCAGCAGCAGCCCCTCCTCGCCGAAGCGCGCCGCGAGCTGGACGGAGCGCGGGAGCCCATCGTCGGCCCACCCGAAGGGCACGCTCGCCGCCGGCTGCCCGGTGAGATTGAAGAGCTCGGTGTTGGGAAGCGTGGTGAGCGCCTGGGGACCCAGCTTGGCGAGGGCGCGGCGTAGCAGCGGCTGCAGCGGCAGGCGACTGAGGGCGGCGAGCGTGCGGCGCTCGCCAGGAGTGGGATCGAGCTCGCCGATCCGCTTCGGCGGCGCTCCCAGGGCGCTGATGAGCAGCACGTCGAAGCGCTCGTGGAAGGCGGCGAGCTGCCGCCCGGCGCGATGCGCCTCTTCCAGGGCGGCGAGCAGCTCGGTGGCGCGCAGCCGGGCGCCATGCTGACGGAGGAAGCCAGTGACCACCTCGAGCTGGCCGAGGTCGAGCGGGCGGCCCGTCGCGGCGCTCGCCCGCTCGAGCGCGCGCGCCGCGTTGGCGGCGACGAGAGTGAAGTAGGCGCCGATCAACGCCGGGCGGTCGAACGGCGGTGCCGCGGGCTCCACGTGGTGGCCGAGCGCGCGCAGCAGCTCCGCCGCCTCGTTCACCGCGGCGGCGCACCGCGGGTCGATGGTGGTGCCGAAGAGGGCGCCGTCGAAGCAGGCGATCCGCAGCCGCGCCGGCGGCCGCTCGAGCAAAGCCAGGTACGAGGACGGCGCCGCCGGCGCGTGGTAGGGATCGCCGGGGGCCGGGCCGTGCGAGAGGTCGAGCAGCAGGGCGCTGTCGCGGACGGTGCGGGTGACCGCGTGCTGCACGGTGAGCCCACTCCAGTCCTCGCCGCGCTCGGGGCCGAGAGGCGTGCGGCCGCGCGTCGGCTTGAGGCCGAAGATGCCGCAGGCGGCGGCGGGGATGCGGATCGAGCCGCCGCCATCGGCGGCGGCCGCCGCTGGCACCATCCGCGCCGCCACGGCGGCGGCCGCTCCGCCGCTGCTGCCGCCGCTGCTGTGGTCGAGGTTCCAGGGGTTGTGGCAGGGGCCATGGAGCAGGGGCTCGGTGGTGCCGAGCAGCCCCAGCTCCGGGGTGTTGGTGCGGCCGAGGATCACCAGCCCGGCGGCGCGGTAGCGGCGCACGATCTCGCTGTCGTACGCCGGTCGGAAGTCGCGCAGGAAGCGGCTGCCCATCGACAGCGGCTCGCCGGCGATCTCCCCCAGCAGGTCCTTGAGCAGGAACGGCACGCCGCGCAGCGGCCCGTCGGGCAGCTCGGCCGCCGCCTCGGCGCGCGCCTGCTCGAAGCGCCGATGGACCACCGCGTTGATCGCCGGGTCGCGCCGCTCGATGCGCTCGATCGCCGCTTCCACCAGCTCGCGCGGATGGACTTCGCCGCAACGAACGAGGGCGGCGAGGTCGAGGGCGTCGAGGCGGTCGTACTCGGGGAGGAGCACGGGATCCCGCGAGGATAGCGCGGCTATCGTCGCCGCAGCCTGCACGGAAGGGGAGAGCTCTGCGGAGCCGGTCAGCCTCGTCGCGGCGAAGCCAGCAGCTCGCCCGCCTGCCGGATCTCGGCCGCGTAGCGCGCGTGGTAGGGGTTCGCCTGCAGCGCGTCGCGGGCGCTGCGCAGCGCCTCGCGGGCGGCGGCGGGCTGGGTGGGCAGCAGACAGCGGCCGCGTTGCAGGCGGGCGAGGGCGAGCTCGCGAGAGCCTTCGCCGTAGGTGGTGGAGAGTACCGGCAGGGCTTGCTCCACCCGGCCACAGGCCTCGGTGTGACGCTGCCGGTCGTTGAGGAATGCGGCGTATTCGACGGTGATGCGGGCGGTGATCGGGTGCGCGGGACCAAGGCTCTCGGCCAGGATGCGCAGGCCCTGGAGAAACTCCTGCTCCGCGCGCCGGACGTCGCCAGCTTTGCCGAGGGCGCGGCCGTAGATGCCGTGGTAGATCCCCCGCCGCTGGGCATAGGCGAGAGGATTGCCGTCCGCCATGTCGACGGCTCGCCGGTAGCTCTCCAGCGCCCCGGTGATGTCGCCGGAAAGCAGCCGGGCCTCGCCCAGGTTCAGGTAGGTCGCCGCGAGGAATGGGTGGGCGCGGCCGAGCGCCGTCGTCTGCGCGGCGGCAACCTCCTCGAGCAACCGCGCCGAGGCAGCGAAGTCGCCGCGGCCCTTGAGCAGGACGGAGAGGTCGTTCTTGGCGAGCAGCGTGCGGGGATGGGTAGGGCCGAAGCTGGCGGCGAAGACGGCGAGCGCCTCGTGCTCGAGCCGTTCCGCCGGCTCCAGGTTGCCCAGGTCCGCCTCGATGCCGGAGAGGTTGCTGCGCGTCTCAGCCAGCTCGAGGTGATTTGCACCCAGCTCGCGCTCGAGCGCCGGCAGGCTGCGCGTCAACCAGGTCCGCGCCTCGGCGAAGCGGCCCGCGCCGCCCAGCGCCTGCCCGAGGATAGCGCCGGCGCGAGCACTGGCCAGGGCGCCCGCCTGCCGGAACCAGGGCTCGGCGAGCAGGCCCTCGATGTGGCGTACGGTCTGCTCGGGGTGGTCGCTGTTGCTGAGGTGCGTGGCGTAGTCGAGCTCGAGAGCGACCCGCGGCTCGCTGGCGATCGCCTTCTCCGCGGCCAGGGCGCGCGCGGCGGCAAAGCGCTCTTCGGCCTTCGGATAGTCGCCCGCCGCCGACGCCGTCATGGCCGCCAGCCGCAAGATGCGGACGCGCTCCTCGGCGCTGGCGTCGGGTGTCGCCAGCGCCTCGTGCAGCAGCTCCTCCGCGCGGGGGAAATCGGCCAGGTGATACGTCATCTCGCCGAGCACGGCGAGCATCTGACGCCGCACCGCCGGCTGCCCGCGCAGCTCGCGGTCGATGCGCCGCACGCCCTCGGCGACGATCTCGTCGGCGGTGACGTCCTTGCCGCCGTGGGCGTAGGGGTCGGCGGCGGCGAAGGCGTCGACGAGGAAGCGAGTCACCTCCTCGGCGCGGCGCAGCTGCTGCTGCGTCTCGGCGGCCGCGGCGCGCGCGCGCCGCGACTCCGCCCGCGCCACCGAGGCCTGCCAGAGCGCCAGCGAGCTGCCGCCGACGAGGCCGACGAGCGCGAGGAGGGCGGCCGCGACGCCGGCTCGGTGCCGGCGCGCATACTTGCGGAAGCGGTAACCCAGTCGGTCGGGGGTGGCATGCAGCGGCCGGCCCTCGAGCCAGCGCGCGAGGTCGTCGCGCAGCGCCTCCGCCGTCGGGTAGCGCCGCTCGCTCTCGGCGCGCAGCGCCATCGCCACCGCGTTGTCGAGGTCGCGGTCGATGCCGGCGACGTGACCGGCGACCGCCGACGGCGGCGCCGGCGAATCCTCGGCGGCCGCCGCGGAGGCCAGGCGGTCGCGGCGGGGGAACGGCGACTGTCTGGCGAGCAGGCGATGGAGCACGGCCCCCATCCCGTAGACGTCGGTGGCGGTGGTGACCGCGCGCCCCGCGAGCTGCTCGGGGGCGGCGTAGCCGGGGGTGAAGACGCGGGTGACCGTGGCGTCCGGCACCGCCTCGTCGAGCAGCTTGGCGATGCCGAAGTCGAGCAGGCGCACTCGGCCGTCGCGGTCGACGAAGATGTTGCTCGGCTTGAGGTCGCGGTGCACCACCAGGTTGCGATGGGCGAAGGCGACGGCGTCGCACGCCTGCAGGAAGAGGCGGACGATGGCGGCGGCCGCGAGCTGGCGCCTCTCGCACCAGGCGTCGATGGGCTCGCCGTCGATGAGCTCCATGGCCAGCCAGGGGGTGCCGTCGGCGGTGACGCCGGCGTCGAGCAGCGAGGCGATCCCCGGATGCTCGAGGCGGGCGAGCACCGCCTGCTCGTGCCGCCGGCGACCGAGGCTCCCCAGCGCCCACGCACCGAGCGTCAGCAGCTTGAGGGCGACGTCGCGCTGGAACTGGCCGTCGGCGCGACGGGCGCGATAGACCACCGCCATGCCGCCACGTCCGATCTCGTCGACCACCTCGTAGGGGCCGAAGCGAGCGCCGGCGAGCGCCGCCGGGGCGGCGTCCTCGCCTGCTGCGGGCCACGGCGGTGGCTGCTCCAGCACGCCCTCCTCGCGGTCGGCGGCGGCGAGCAGCTCGCGCACCTTGGTCGCCACCTCGGGGCTCGGCGCCCGCGCCCCGAGGGCCGCGTCGCGCTCGGCCGGCGGCAGGTCGAGAAGCTCCTCGAGCAGCTCGCAGGCGGCGCGCCAGTTGTCGCGTTCGCCAGTTTCCATGGCCGTTCCCTCTGGGCCTCGGCCGGGTCACCCCGGGCCGCTCGGGTGTTCGGGCTGAGTGTGCCCCGCATCATAGCTGCGCCCGGCCGCGGCCTGGTTTTTCGCCGCTTTGCGAATCGGGGAGAGAGGAGGTGCAGCAATGAACGCCACCCGGCCCGCGGATCGCTCTCCCCGTAGGACCTTCGCTTCTCGCGGCGGCGCCCGGGCACGTTGCCGCGCCCTCGCCCTCGCGCTGGCCCTCGCCGCCGGCACCAGCGTCGGCCAGGCGGCGACGCTCACCGTCGGCACCGGCGGCGGCTACGCCACCATCCAGTCAGCGGTGGACGCCGCTCTCGCCGCGCCCGGCGGCGACGAGATCCGGGTGGCGGCGGGGACCTATCGCGAGCGGGTGGTCATCACCGCTCCCGACCTCGGGGTGCTGACCGTCTCCGGCGGCTGGATCGACGGCTTCAGCCGCCGCGATCCGCTGCCGGCGAGCGCGACCATCGTCGATGCCGAGGGCGGTGGAGCGCCGCTGCGGGTCGACGCGCGCGGCAGCGGAGATCTGACCGTCGACGGCTTCACCTTCACTGGTGGCAGGGTCGATTCGGTGCTGCCCGGCGGTGGCGTCGCCCTGCGGCTCGAGGGCACCAGCGCCGTGACGCTGCGCGGCAGCGTCGTCGAGCGCAACGAGATAGCCAGTATCAGTGCGCCGTCCGAAGGTGCCGGCATCGGTGCCCTCCTGGGGGAGACCAGCCGGCTCGTCCTGCGCGACAGCCGGATCCGCGACAACGCTGCTCGCGCGACCGGCACGGGAACCGCCGAGGGAGGCGGGCTCTTCGTCTTCGCCGACGGCAATGCTCGGATGGAGATCGTCGGAGTGAGTCTTTCCGGCAACGTCGTCTCCGCGACAGGCCGCCAGAGCAGCGCCGGTGGCGTGCTGTTGGAGGTGGGCGGCGCCGCCACCGCGGTGTTCACCGACAACCGCGTCGAGGCCAACCGGGCGGAGAGCGACCGGGTGGTGGCATGCGCCGGTGGCTGCCTGGACATCTTTGAGAATGCCGAGGCCGAGGTGCGCCGCAACCGCTGGCTCGACAACACCAGCTCGTTTTCGTTGATCGCGACCTTGTCGGCCGGCGCCCAGGGGACGGCGCGGCTGGTGTTGAGTGACGACATCGTGGCCGGCGGGGCGGGAGGTGTCGATCTCTTCGCCGCGGATACGGCAGTGCTCCATGCTGCGAACCTGACGGTCAGCGACAACGACGCCACCGGCATCACGGTGGGGCGGCTGGCCGATGGCTCTTCGCCTGGCGGGCGCGTCACCCTCTTCAACTCCATCGCCTTCGGCAACGGCACCGACACCGATATCCCCGCCTTCGTCGAGACCGGCAGCAACCTCTTCGGCGTCGACCCGCGCTTCGTCGACCCGGCGCGCCACGACTATCGGCTGCTGCCGGGCTCACCGGCCATCGACGCCGGCAACGACGCGCCCCCCGGCGGGCTCGGCCCGCTCGACGTCGACGGCCAGCCGCGCGTCTCCGGGGCACACGTCGACCGCGGCGCCCACGAAGCGTCGACCGGCGCCTGCCGGGTCGACCGCTTCGGCGAGCTCCCCTTCGTGCCGGCGAGCGCGCCGGTCTGCGCCTGCCTGCGCGACGACGTCTTCCGCATGTTCCGCTGCGCCTTCTTCCTCCCCGACCTGCTCATCGACATGGCGATACCCATTCCCTTGGTTCCCGGCAAGGACGTGGAGCTCGAGTGGACG
>DASYUP010000195.1:0-4928 GCA_036001185.1 Thermoanaerobaculia bacterium | reverse complement strand
GACAACGACGAGCTCCTGATCCTGGTATGACTGCCCCCAGGGAATCGGCCGGAACCCGACCTCGACTAGCGCCCGCTCCAGCATCCCGCGCTCGATGCAGCTCTCGAACCAGAGTTCGACAGCCTGTTGCAGCGACCGCCTAGCGTCGTCTGCGTCGATGCCCTGCGAATAGACACTTAGCGAAGGGCATCCCGCAATCCATCGCTTGCTCTTTTCACGACGCGTAAACGCTCGCAAGCGAACCTGAAGCTTGATGCTCTCTACCACTTGTCTCCTTTGCTGCGCCACTGCTGCAGCGGCCGCAACTACCCAGCGCTCGCGGCGCTAAAACACTCTATGCGAAGTGGGCGCTAGTCGCGGCGCATGCGCGTTGCTTGCGTAGCCCTGAATTGCCCAAAACCTCCCCGGCTACGCTGTAAGTTGAGTACCCCCAACGGGATTCGAACCCGTGTTACCGCCTTGAAAGGGCAGCGTCCTGACCGGGCTAGACGATGGGGGCGAAGGCAGGACCGGCGCGCATTGTAACAAGGCGGAGCGGCTTGTTCAGCCCGCCACCGCCACGACCGGCGCGCCACCCCAGCCGCTAGACTGGTGCCCGTGTCCGACAGCCCAGTGACCGAGGCGCTGCAGGCCTGGCGCGGCGGCGACGCGGCGGCGCGCGACGAGGTGATGCGGCTCGTCTACCCCGAGCTGCATCGGCGCGCCGAACGGCTGCTGGCGCGCGAGCGCGTCGGCCACACGCTGCAGCCGACGGCGTTGATTTCCGAGCTCTACCTGCGGCTGGTCGATCAGCGGCGGGTGGACTGGCACGATCGCGCCCACTTCTTCGCCCTCGCGGCGCGCATGATGCGGCGGGTGCTGCTCGATCACGCGCGGCGGCGCGGCACCACCAAGCGGGGCGCCGGCAAGCAGGTGCCGCTCGACCTGGTGGGCGACGTCGCCGCCGACGTCGCGGCGCTGGCGGCACCCGACCTGGAGGCGCTCGACGAGGCGCTCGAGAGGCTGGCGGCGCTCGACCAGACCGCCGCCGCCGTCGTCGAGCTGCGCTTCTTCGGCGGGCTCTCGGTCGAGGAGACGGCCGCCGCGCTGGAAGTCTCGACCGCCACCGTTGGCCGGCAGTGGCGAGCCGCCCGCGCCTGGCTGCACGCGCGGCTGGTCGGCCACGACGAGGAAGCGGCGACGGCCGGGTCGGGAGGATGAGCGCCGACTGGGAGCGGCTGGTGGCGCTCTTCGACGAGGCCTCCGCGCTCGCCCCGGGCGAGCGCGAGCGCTTCCTCGCCCGCCAGCGCAACGAGTCGGCCGAGATCGCCGCCGAGCTCGTGCGCCTGCTCGCCGCCGACTCCGGCACCGGGCCGCTCGACACCGGCGCCGACCGGCTGCTCGATGGGCTCGAGCCCGGTGCGCCGCCGGCAACCGCCAGCGGCGTGCTGTTGCGCACGGAGACCGCCGCGCTCGCTACCGGCGACTCCACCGGCGAGCCGCTGCCGTTGCCACCGCGCATCGGCCGCTACGAGGTCGTCGAGCGCATCGGCCGCGGCGGCTTTGGCGAGGTGCTGCGCGGCTTCGATCCAGTGCTCAAGCGGCAGGTGGCGATCAAGACCTGCCCCTCGCCCGATCCCGAGGTGCGGCGCCGCTTCGTGCACGAGGCCGAGCTGGCGGCGCGGCTGCTGCACCCCAACGTGACGACGGTGCACGACTTCGGCGTCGACGACGGCCTCCCCTACCTGGTGCAGGAGCTGCTGCCCGGCGAGGACCTTGCCGACTGGCTGGCGCGGCAGCGGGCCGGCGAGTCGCCGGCCCCGCTTGCCACCCGCGTGGCGATGCTGCTCGACGTCGCCCGCGGGCTGGCGCACGCCCACGCGGCCGGCGTCGTCCACCGTGACGTCAAGTCGGGCAACCTGCGCGTGCTGCCTGACGGACGGGTGAAGATCCTCGACTTCGGCATCGCCCGCGAGCTGCGCGCTGCCACCGGCGTACCGGTACGCGAGCAGCCGATCGGCACGCTCGCCTACATGGCACCCGAGCAGGCGCGCGGTGAGGAGGCCGACGCCCGCGCCGACGTCTGGGCCTTCGGTGCCGTCGCCTACGAGCTGCTGTCCTTCCGGCGCGCGCTCTCCGGCAGCGAGCCGCGCGAGTTGCTCGACCGGCTGCTGCAAGGGGCGCCGGCGCCGCTGCGGTCGGTGGCGCCGGAGGTGCCGGCTCCCCTCGCCGCTCTCGTCGACCGCTGCCTGGAGGTCGATCGCGAGCGGCGGTTCGCTGACGGGAAGGAGCTGGTGGTGGCGCTGGAGGCAGTGGCGGCAGCGCCGGGGACGGGCGGGGACAAGCCCCGCCCCTACACCGGAACCGGAGGGCCGGCCAGGGTGGGCAGGCCTCGCATAGCGGGAGTGGTGGCCGCTGCGCTGGCGATCGCCGCAGTCGCCGCAATCGCGCTCTGGGTCGCCGGGGGCGGCGTTCGCAAGCCCGTGAGGTCGGCGGAACCGAAGAGTGGCTCGACGGCGGCAGATCGCTTCGGCGCTCAGCGAGCGCCATCGGGGAGCGGGCGGGGACAAGACGCGGGCGCGGCGGGCGACGCGCCGACGGGCGCTGTTGCCTCGCCTCCACCCGAGCTGCTCGCACAGCCCATCACCGCGGGTCTCCTCGCCATCGACGCCCGCCCCTGGGCCGAGGTCGTGCGCGTCGTCGACGGCGACGGTCACGAGCTGACGCTGCCCGCCGAGCGCTCGACGCCGCTCGCGTTCGCGGTTGCACCCGGCGACTACCGTGTAACGCTCCGCCACGGCGGCGCGCGCACCACCTGTCGAGTACACGTGGCGGCCGGCGGCACGACGCCCTGCGTGGCATCGCTGCAGCGGTTGCGCGCCGCCGACCTGCTGGCGCGGGAGGGGCCGTGAGATCGCGCGCCGCCGCCCTCGCGCTCGGGCTGGTTGTCGGCCTCGTCCTCGCCGCGGCCCGCGGCGCCGACTACCGGCAGGACTATCTCGACGGTCTCGCGGCCCTGCAGCGCGGCGAGCTCGACCGCGCCGTCGCCCTGCTCACCGCCGCCGCAGCCGCACGCCCCGTCGAGCAGGCGCGAGCGCGGCTCGTCGGCGCCATCCCCGAGCCGTATCTGCCCCATCACTATCTCGGGCTCGCCTACCAGCGACTGGGCCGCTGCCCGGAGGCGCTGCGCGAGCTGCACCTCTCCGCCGAGCAGGGAGCGGCGAAGGGGTTCCCGCCGCGGCAGGCGGAGGCGCTTGCGGCGATCACCGCCTGTGGCGGCGACGAGCCACCGCCTGCGCAGCGACCGGCAGCCGAGCCCCCTCCGCCGCCGGCCGCGGCGTCGCTTCGCCCGCCGGCACCCGCGCCTTCGAGCGCCATCGTCCCCGGCGATCACGACAGCTCCGCCCCCCAACCCACGCCCACGCTCGAGCAGGCCCTGCAGGCGCTGCTCGACGGCGACTACGCCGCGGCCGCCGCGCAGCCCGACGCCGCCCCATCGGCGACGGGCCGCTGGCGCGCCTGGCACTACACGGTGCGGGCGGCGGCGCGGCTGGCGCTCCACCGCCTCGGCGGCGAGCGCGACGTGGCGCTGCTCGCCGAGGCGATCGCCGACATCCGCGAGGCGCACCGCGCCGATCCCGGCTTCACGCCGCCGGCCGAGGCGTTCTCACCGGCATTCCTGGCGCTGTTCGCCGCCCACCGCTGACCTCAGGCAAGGTGATCTAGGGAGCAGCCGGCGCCGCGGCGGCGGCACCCCCGCCGGCGCCGCTGACCCGGCTCGCCGCGTGCTCGGGAGCCCCCACGCAGTAGGCGAGGATGAGTGCGATTGCCCAGAGTGCGAGCACGGCGAGCCAGTGGCGGCCTGTAGGGTTGCCAGAAGGGTTGCCAGGTGGGACTGCCTGGCGCCGCGACCTGGCCCGCGTGCTCACACCTCTTCTACGCGCGACCGCCCCGAGACGTCGATCACCGAACGAGCGTAAGAACTCCGACATCACTACCGCCAGAACGACACGCCGTCTGGCGGCGACGACGCCCGGCCGTGGTACCCTCGCCGGCCGGGGCAAATGCTGCACGCTCTATCACTTTGCTGATTCCTTCAGTGGACGTCTGCAGATGACCGGGGCCCGAATCGCGCCCCTCACCGACGTCCGCCCGCTGGTGATCCTGGCTGCCTCGATCCTGACTGCCTCGGCGGCGCTGGGCTCGGCCCCGCTATCGGCGAGCGTCGCGACTGCGGCCCCCGAATCGTCATGCTCGGGTTCCGGCGTCTCGCCCCGGATTCTCGCCGTCGGCGAAACCGTCGAGGGCGAGATTCGCGGCGGTGAGCGGCACCCGTTCCGCCTGCAGCTTCCTGCCGGCAGCTTCGCGACCGGCCGCGTCGTCCAGAAGGGCGTCGACCTGGTGGTCGAGATGCCGGGCGCGAACGAGGAGGTCGTGCGGCGGATCGACGACTTCTTCGAGACTTCTGGGCCGCTCGACTTCTCGGTCCTCATCGAGCGCGAGCGCTGCGTCGATTTCGTCCTCACCCCGCGACTGGCGTCCGCCCCTGCCGGTTCATACAGCGTCAAGTTCGACGCAGCGCGCCCGACCGAGCCCGCCGACGCCGTGCGGGTCCGCGCCGAGGACGCCACCTCCGAGGCGGTTGCGCTGCGCCGCGAGGGGAAGTCCGAGTCTCTGCACAAGGCGCTCGAACGGCTCCTCGATTCGGCGCGTCTCTCCGCGGAGGCGGGCGATCTGCAGGGGAAGGCGAGCGCCCTGGGCAGCGCGGCGGTCATCGCCTACTTGCTGTCGCAGCCACGGCAGGCAACGGAGCTGAGCGAGACGTCTCTGAGCCTGCACGAGGCAGCGGGAGACAAGGAAGGCGCGAGCGCTTCGCACGTCAATCTCGCCGCGCTGTACATGCAGCTCGGCGAGGTCGAGCGCCTCCTGGAACAGCTCGATGGCCTTGG
>DASYUP010000194.1:0-24893 GCA_036001185.1 Thermoanaerobaculia bacterium | reverse complement strand
GGCGAGGTTGTTCACCGGCACCACCAGCAGCCGGTGCGTGGCGTCGAAGGCGGCGCCGCTCCATGCCATGCCGCCGATGTTGCCGGGAACGACCAGCGTGCCGCGCAGGCTGGGCGGCGTGAACACCCCCTCCGAGCGCAGGCGGGCGATCTCCTCGCGACACCACTGGCGATCCCCCTCCGGGCCCTGGATCTTCTCGACGTCGACCTTCTGCAGCGCCAGCGGCGGCGGCGCGGCAGGGAAGGGCTGCGTCGGCGACGCCTGCTCCCCGCCGACGTCGCTCGCCGGCACGGCACGCTCGGTGACGGCGAAGATCGGCTCACCGCTGGTGCGATCGAGGACGAAGAGGTTGCCGTCCTTGTTACCGATGGCGACGGCGGGGATGGTCTTGCCGCCGCGGCGCAGGTCGAAGAGCAGCGGCGGCGAGGCGACGTCGTAGTCCCACAGGTCGTGGTGCACGAGCTGGAAGGCCCACACCCGCTCGCCGGTCGCCGCGCGCAGCGCGACGAGCGAGTTGGCGTCGCGGTTGTCGCCCAGCCGCTCGCCGCCGTAGTAGTCGGGGCTCGGGCAGCCGGTGGGAACGAAGACGAGGCCCCGCTCGGGGTCGGCGGCGATCACCGACCAGGCGTTGGCAGCGCCCGTGCGGCTGGCACTGCCACCCTTCCAGGTCTCGGCGCCCGGCGCCTTGGGGTCCTGGGGGATGGGGTGCCACGTCCAGCGCAGCTTGCCGGTGGCGGCGTCGAAGCCGCGCACCTCACCGCTCGGCTCGTCGACTCTGGCGTTGTCCTGTATCCCCGAACCCACCACGATGACGTCGCCGACGACGGCCGGTGGCGAGGTCTCCTCGTAGTCGGCGAAGCCGTCGGCAGGCGGCGGGATGCGCAGCCCGCGACGCAGGTCGACGATGCCGTGCTCGCCGAAAGCTTCCACCGGCCGGCCGGTCGCGGCGTCGATCTCGATCAGGCGGGCGTCGATGGTGGCGAGCACGATCCGCCGCTTGCCGTCGGCGGCCTTCCAGGTGGAGACCCCGCGGTTGGCGAAGTCGCCATAGCCCGTGTCGCGGGGCACCTTGGCGTCGTACACCCAGCGCTGCGTGCCGGTGATCGGGTCGAGAGCGAAGACGCGGCCGAGGGGCGTCGACAGGTAGAGCGTGCCGTCGACGTAGAGGGGCGTCGCCTCGAACGCCGTCGGCTTGCTCTCTCTGGGCTGATAGGCGTCGCCGGTGTGGAAGGTCCACGCCACTCGCAGGGTGGCGACGTTGCCGCGGTCGATGGCGCCGAGCGGTGAGAAGCGCTGGCCGCCGGGGTCGCGGCCCCAGGCCGGCCACTCGCCACCCTCCTGCACCGCCGCGCCGGCAGCGAGGAGGGCGAGGAGCAGGCTGCTGGCGATGGTTCGCATGTCTCACCTCCTACGCCTGCGGCGCCGTCAGGTTGCGCCGCCAGCGGCGTCTGCAGCGCCCGGCGGTCGCTGCCCGCGATGGATGAACCAGAGGTTGCGGGCGTAGATGAAGAGGCCGGCCCCCTGGCCGACGGTGAACACGGGGTCGTGCAGCGAGAACACCGCATAGGCGAGCAGCACGGCGCCGCCGGCGATGCTGAAGTACCAGAAGGCGTCGGGGATCACGCTGCGTCGGGCGCGCTCGGAGGCGAGCCACTGGACGAAGAAGCGGCCGAAGAAGAGGGCCTGCCCGGCGAAGCCGACGACGGTCCAGACGCTGTGGATGTGGATGGGCACGCAGCGATCTCCTCGATGGCTGCCACCGCCACCCAGCGGCGGCGCAGCCACCAGACCCCCAGCAGGTCGGCGATCCCCCGCCAGAGCCGGTTGCTGATGTTGTATTTGCTCTTGCCGAAGCGACGCGGCCGGTGCGCCACCGGCAGCTCGGTCACCCGCGCTCCCTCCATGCCGGCGAGCGCCGGCAGGAAGCGGTGCATGCCGTGAAACGGCGGCAGCCGCTTGACGAAGCGGCTGCGGTAGGCCTTGAGCGAGCAGCCGACGTCGGAGATGCCGTCGTGCAGCACCGCCCGGCGCACGCGGTTGGCGATGCGCGATGAGGCCCGCCGCACCCAGCTGTCCTGCCGCCGCTGGCGCACGCCGGAGACGACGTCCCAGCCCTGCTCGAGCTCGGCCAGCAGGCGCGGCACGTCGGCGGGGTCGTTCTGCAAGTCGCCGTCGAGGGTCACCAGCAACTCGCCGCGAGCGGCGGCGAAGCCGGTGGCGAGCGCCGCCGACTGTCCGTAGTTGCGGTCGTGGCGCAGGGCGCGCAGCCGGGGCTCCTCGGCGGCCAGGCGGGCGAGGGCG
The DNA here is from genome assembly GCA_036001185.1 of Thermoanaerobaculia bacterium. GTDB lineage: Bacteria > Acidobacteriota > Thermoanaerobaculia > Multivoradales > JAIOJS01 > DASYQD01. Next base: position 22,592 of record DASYUP010000194.1, on the reverse strand, counting down.
GCGCTAGTGCCGTCGCGGCTGCCGTCGTCGATCACCAGCAGCTCGAAGTCGAGCCCGGCGAGGGCGGCGCCGATCTCGCGCACCAGCGGCGCGAGGTTGGGCTCCTCGTCGAACACCGGGACGACGACGGAGAGGCGCGGAGGGGTGGCGGGCCGCGAGTCGGTCATCGGAAGTCGGCGCGCGCGGCGGCCACCCGGCCGCTCAGGCGACGCTGGGCAGCTCGGACGTGCAGTGGGGGCAGCGCACCGCGCCCCGCGGGATCTCGGTCTGGCAGAAGGGGCAGGTCTTGGTGGTGGGGTCGGGCGCCGGCTCGCCGCGCCGCAGCCGGTTGACCGCCTTCACCAGCAGGTAGACGGCGAAGGCGACCAGCAGGAAGGTGACCAGCTGGCTGATGAACTGACCGTAGTTGAGCGTCACCGCGCCCGCCGCCTTCGCCTGCTCGAGGCTGGGGTAAGGGCCGGCCGGCATGCCTGGCTTGAGCAGCACGAACTGGTTCGTGAAGTCGAGGCCGCCGGTGAGCAGGCCGAGCGGCGGCATCAACAGGTCGTCGACGGCGGACTTGACGATGGCACCGAAGGCGGCGCCAATGATGATCCCCACCGCCATGTCGACGACGTTGCCGCGCACGGCGAACTCGCGGAATTCCTTGAACATGGCTCCTAACCTATTAGACTTCGCGCGTGCGCCGCAATGCCGGCCTCGTCGACGCCCTGCTCGAGCTGCAAATCCTCGACCGCGTGCCGCGCAGCGGTTGGGTGCTGCGCGGCGTGGCGGAGCCGGAGAGCGTCAGCGAGCACGCCTTCCACGTCGTGCTGCTGGTGTGGGCGCTGGGACCGGCAGTGCCCGGCCTCGACGTCGCCCGCGCCGTCGAGCTGGCCATCGTCCACGATCTCGCCGAGGTGCGCCTCGGCGACCTGCCGCGCACCGCCGCCCGCTACCTCCCCGAAGGCGCCAAGCACGCCGCCGAGGAGGCGGCCCTCGCCGAGCTGCTGGCGCCCCTCGGCGACCGCGCGGCCCGCCTCTACCGCGAGTATCACGAGCGGGCGACCCAGGAGGCGCGTTTCGTGGCCGCCTGCGACAAGCTGCAGCTCATGCTCAAGGTGACGCTCTACGAGCGCTGGGGCGCCGGCGGCCTCGCCGAGTTCTGGGAGCATCCGGCAAACTTCCCCGACGATGAGTTCGCGCCGGTAACCGAGGCTTTCACGGCGCTGCGGCAGCGGCGCGCGGCGGCCGACGCCATCCCCTAGCGCTACGACAGCTCGGAGCCGGCGTCCCCCTCGAAGCCCTCGTAGGCGCGCTCGCCGCGGGCCGGCTCGGGGTGGCGCGGCAGCGCCACACCGCGGCGCGAGAGCAGGCGCTCGAGGCGGCCGAAAAGGCGATCGCCGAGAAGGGACTGGGCGGCGCCGACGACGTCGAGCAGCACCTCGCGCAGCTCCTGCCGCCCGCTCCAGTAACGCCGCGCCCGCGGCTCGAGCTCGGGGCCGAGGGCCTGGGTGAGCACCGCCGCGGCGAGCACGAGGTCGTCGAGGTAGCCGACGCCGCCGATGAGGCCCTCCGGCAGCAGGTCGAAAGGCAGCACGAAGTAAGCGAGCGCGCCGCCGATCAGGCCACGGGTCGACGGCGGCACCTCGGGATCGAGGGCCAGCCGCACGAGCAGCATGAAAACGTCGGGCACCAGCAGCAACGCATCCGCCGCGCTCCGTCCGACCTTGCCGCCGCGGCGCTCGAGGACACCGACGATACGCCCGCGCAGCCGGTCGTAGAAGGTGAGCAGCGGCAACGACGCCACGTCTTCCCCGCCGCGGACGAACGCCTCCTCGGCCGGCGATACGCCAGACCCGTTACGCCGCAGCCGGTCGCCGTGGGGAGTCAGCTCGGGCGCCGCTCGCTCGCCGGGGATGGGCTCGTCGCCATCGTCGGCCTCCTCCATCGGCACCGGAGCATCGAGGTCGTCCAGCTCGTCGCGGTCGTCGTCTCGCACGAGGCAATTCTAGCTGGTCGACGAAGCCAGACGTGGCTATACGCTCGCTCAGCATCACACCTTCCCGACTCGCAGCGCGAGAGCGCCGGAGGGATGGTGAGGGGCCTCGAACCACGGCAGCGGCGGGGGCGGCACCGTGCCGTCGCAGCAGGGCCCGAGTCATCCTCGTCCCTGGGGACCGAAAACTCGTCGCAGCGAGGGCGGCCGCGCCGTCATGGTCGAGGCCAGCTCAACGACCAGGCGGAGAGGTCCCCGCTCTCGAAGCCGTCCCGGAAGTACAGGGGCGGGGCGGGGACCCAGCCGCCAGCGTACTTTCGCAGTTGAGAGCGAATCATCGAGTAGACGTTGCCGTTGTCATCGACCGCGATCCATGAGGCGATACCGTATTCTCCTCTCGACGGCTCGTTTTCCAGCGCCGATCCGAGAAAGTTTCCGGCGGCGTCATACTCGGCGATGTAGAGCTGCCTCGGAGTCGGAACGGATCCACAGCTGGTTTCACTGAAGCCGGTGATGAAGACCCGCCCGTTGCCGCCGGTGACGACGTCGCTCGCCTCGTCGTCGCAATTTGCGGGGCCCGCGTAGCGTCGCACCCAGATCTCGTTTCCGTTCGAGTCGTACTTCACCACTGCATAGTCGTACTTCGATGTCTCGCCGGGACTTCGGCTGGTGACGAGGATGTTCCCCTGCGCATCGAAGGTCACAGCGGCGCGCCAGAGATCGTAGACGTCGCCCGGTCCAGCCTGCGGCACACCATTCTCATAGCGCTTCTGCCACAGACTCTGTCCCGCGGCGGAGTACTTCAGCGTGATGATGTCGTATCGATACGGCCGCTGATACTCCCCAAGCGCACCGTAGCCGACGACGACGACGTTCCCGGCGGAATCGACTGCGACTTCGCCGGGCCAGTCATCACCGCCGCTGGTCGAATCGTAGCGCTGGATCCATTGCTGGTTGCCGTTCGAGTCGTATTTGATCAGGACGATGTCATCGCCGCCGAAACCATCCGGCCAGTTCGTCAGGACGTAGGCGGATCCGTCGAGGCCCGCGGCGAGACCGAAAGGATACGTTACGAAGTTGGTGTCGAGCTCTGTCGCCCACTGCTGCGCTCCTGTCTGCGAGTACTTGATCGTCCACAGGGCACCGTCCCCCGCACCAAAGACGATCACATTGTCCGCGGGGTCGACCGTCACGAAGTCGCAGGAGTTGATCGTCGCGTAGCTTCCCGCGGTCGAAGGATCGAAGGTCTGAGACCAGCGCTCGTTGCCATTCGCATCGAAGGAGGTCACCGCGCAATCCAAGTCCGTCGACTCCGTGTACTTCAGATGCGTCATGATCACGTTGCCCTGCGAGTCGAGCTTGAGATGCGGGTCGGGAATGATCGAGCTGCTCGAGCCGGGGATGATCGGAATGCGCTTTTCCCATAGCTGCGTGCCGGCGGAGGAGTATTTCGCGAGGGCGCAGTAGGTGATGTGGGTGATCGGGTCGCGGAGGACCGCGGTGACGTAGACGTTGCCGCTGCGGTCGACGACGAGATCGGACGCGCCGAAGGAGGAGCCGTCTGAGGGCCAAGTGCGCGTCCAGGCGAGGGACAGTTGGGCGACGGCGGGGGAGGCCATCAGGCAAGAGACAACGAGCAACGCCGCGATCGTTCTGTGCATCGGATGCCTCCCGGAACAAAGACCCGACGTGGTTAGAAAACCCACGGGGAACAGCCCTAGCTGGCAGTCGCCGGCGCACAGAGGCGCCGAGGCTTCTCCTTCCTACTAACTGACGTGTCCGGGCTGCTGGCTTCGGGCAGACAACGCCGAGCCCGACGGCCGCCCACGACTGGCGGTGGAAACTCCTCCCAGTCACCAGGTAGCACCGATCCTCGGTCACCGTGCCGTGAGGCTCCAGTCACGGTGGTCGGGACGGACATAGGTCGCTGGCTAACGGTTCCGCGACTCAACCGGCGCCAGTCGAGCCGTCGCCCGGTGCGCTACCGAGGGGCGCCGTGGGTGCTACGAATGTCCCAACGACGGCCAGGACGGCCCGAGGGCCGCTATCAGGAGAGGCGAAACACGTACGCCAGCGCCAGCCCCACCTGCGCCGCCATCATCATCAGGTACATGTGCTTCCACGACGGGTGGTTCTCCACCTTCGCCAGCGAGTCGGGGTCGCGCAGAATGAGGTAGACGGTGTAGGCGCCCCAGGCGGTGAGCAACAGGCCCAGCAGGGTGAGCAGCACCGGGTCGCCGGTGAGGATCGCATGCTGCGGCTGCAGCGGGTCGCGCATCCAGGCGCCGAGGGGCAGCAGCAGCCAGGGGAAGACGAAGAAGGGGGAGATGATCCACGCCGCCTTGCGCACGCCGTAGAGGATGGGCGGCGTGCGGCAGCCGCCGGCGCGGTCGCCGGGGATGTCGGCGAAGTCCTTGGTCGAGGCCGCGCCCATGAGGAAGAGGGCGATGATGGCGCCGATGAACCAGGGCTCGGTGTAGCCGATGCGGGCCACCATCGCCCAGCCCGCCACCTTGAGCAGCATGCCGCGGGGGATGGCGATGGTGGCGTTGGCCCACATGCCGCGCGCCTTGGTGCGCCCCAGCTCCGGCGCCGAGTAGACGAAGGTGAAGAGGAAGCCGAGCAGGTAGATGAAGAAGGTCTGGTGCGCCGAGAGCGGTGCGCGCAACTTCGCCCCCCACGTGGTGTAGGGGTAGACGACCACCAACCACGTGGGCAGCAGGGCGAGGGCATAGAAGACCCAGGTGAACGTCCACACCTCGCGCAGCGACAGCTCGCCGGTGACCAGCGGCCGGCCGGGTTTGTTGATGCGATCGATCTCCAGGTCGTAGATCTGGTTGAGCGCGTTGGAGGCGGCGTTCATGAAGCTGGCGCAGAGCGAGCCCAGCGCCACGGTGAGCACCACCGACCAGGTGAGCCCCCGGGCCGGATCGGGGTTGTGCACCGAGCCGAAAGCGCAGACGGCGCCGGAGATGATGCCGAGCAGCGGCGGCAGGAGCGTGAACGGTCGCGCCAGCTGGCTGTAGAGCAGCAGCTTGCCGCGCCGCGCGGCGAGACGTGCCGGCGCGGCGGTGGCCGGTCCGGAATCGGCGAGGGCGCTGGTCTCTGGCATACAGTCCTTGCGGGATCAGATCAAAGGGTACATCGCCGCCGCCAGCAGCGCGCCGATCAGGGTGTTGGTGAAGTTGACGGCCTCGTTGTCGAGCAGGCCGCGGCGCTCGAGGGTGGCGCCGACGACGCTCTCCAGCAACGAGCCGAGGAAGGCGGCTATCACCACCGCGACGGCGCCAAGCCAGGGGTAGAGCCCGCCCCAGGCGCCCAGCACGGCAACGAGGGTGGAAGCGACGATGCCAGCCGCGGTGCCCTCGACGGAGATCGCTCCCTGGGTGCCGCGCGGCACCGGCCGCAGGGTGGTGACGAGGAAGGTGCGGCGTCCCCAGAGCTGGCCGATCTCGCTGCCTGCGGTGTCGCCGGCGGCGGTGGCGAGCGCGCCCGCCAGGGCGAGGCCGAAGAGCTGCGGGTAGGGCGTCGCAGCGGCGAAGACGGCCGCCGCCGCCGCCACCCCGCCGTTGGCGATAGCGTGGCGGGCGCTGCGACGGCCGCCTTTCTCCTGCGCCAGCTTCGCCGCCGCCTTGCGGCGGTAGCCGAGCTTGGTGCAGCCGGTACCGATGACGAAGAAAGCGAGCAGCAGCAGCCACCCCGGCCAGCCGACGGCGCCCCAGATGAGGGTGCCGAGGACCCAGCCGCTCACCGCCCCCGAGCGATCGACGCCGCGGATCAGGTAGGCGAGGGCGGCGAGCAGGGCGTTGACCGCCGCGCCGACGGCGAGCCGCGGCAGCAGCCCAAGCGCGATCACCGCATCCCAGCGCCCCTCGGTGAGCAGGATGCAGAACAGCAGCAGCCCGGCGAGCAACGGCACCGAGATGTTGTCGTCGAGCGCCTGCGGCACCGACTCGACCGCCGCGCCGAGCAGGGCGGTGGCGAATCCCGCGGCAAGGGCGAACGCGAGCGCGTAGCGCCCGGGCGCCGTCCACAGCAGCAGGCCGGTGGCCCCGAGGGTGCCGAAGAGCACGTAGGCGAGGCTCCCCGCCCAGCTCTTCTTCGAGTTCCACGGCAGCTTGCGGCGGCCGACCGCCATACCCACCAGCGACGCCATGCCGTCACCGAAGGCGAGCACGCCCCACACCGCCGCCGCCACCTCCAGCCGCCGATGGAAGACGAGGATGAGCACCAGCACGGCGACCGGGTAGAGAATGATCCCCCACGAGGCGCCGCGTGCGGTCTCCCCTTCGCGCCAGAGCCGCCGCCCGCCGAGCCGCGGCAGCAGCAGCAGGTTGAAGAGCACCGCCCCGAGCGCGCAGGCTGCCGACCAGAGCGGGCCGAGGAAGCGCAGCAGGAAGGCGATGCCGCCCACCGCCATGTGTACCAGCTTGCGCATCAACTCGCCGCGGGTGAGCGGCGAGGCGGGACGGGGTGAGCTCGTCACAGCGGTGGTCGTCATGGTCAAGACGGGCGGGGGCAAGCCCCGCCCCTACTCCAGCTCACTACCGTTTCCACGCCCCGCTCTCCTCGAGCCAGGCGAGCGTCTCCGCCATCCCCTGCCGCAGCGAGCGGAACTCGTAGCCCAGCGCCCGCGCGGCGGTATCGGAGCGATAGGCCCAGTCGTGGTGACAGACCTCGACCAGGTCGGGCGTCAGCTTGGGGGTGCCGCCGAAGAGACGCGACCAGGCCTTCATCAGCGCTCCCATCGCCTTCGCCACCCCCTTGGGCAGCCAGCGGCGCGGCGCCGGCACGCCGGAGAGCTGCGCCACGGTGGCGTAGAAGTCGCCGAGGCTGACGTTGTCGCCGCCCAGCACGTAGCGTCCGCCAGTGGGGGCCCGCTCGAGCGCCGCCTGCACGCCGGCGGCGACGTCGTCGACGTGCACGTAGCTCCAGCGGCGGCCCGGCTCCCCCACCAGCGCCGGCAGCCGGCCGTGCAGCGCCTCGACGACACCGCGCACCACCAGGTTGCCCTCCGTCATCACCCCCGGGCCGTAGATGACACCCGGGTAGACGACCACCAGCGGCGCGCCGGCGGCGATCGCCTCGCGGGCGCGGCGGTCGGCCATCGTCTTGGTGCGCTCGTAGTCGTTGATCCAGGGGCGCAGCCGCGCCTCGGCGGTCTCGTCGAGCTCGCCTCCAGGCCCGCCCTCGGTGGGGCCGAGGGCGATGAAGCTCGAGACGTAGACGAGCCGCGACACCCCCGCCGTCGCCGCCGCCCACAGGACGTTCTCGAGCCCCTCGACGTTGACGCGGTCGAACTCGGCGGCGCTCGCCACCAGCTTGACGAGCGCCGCCGCGTGCACGATCGCCTGCTGCCCGCGGGCGGCGGCGACCAGGCTGTCGCGGTCGGTGACGTCGCCGGTGGCGAAGGCCACCCCGGGCGGGCACCCCTGGCGCGAGGCGCTCGGCCGCAGCAGCAGGGTGAGCTGGTGGTCCGGCGCCAGGCGGCGGACGACGGCGCGGCCGAGGAAACCGGTGCCGCCGGTGAGCAGGACCTTCACCGCGCCGCCTCCGCCGCCACCCGCTCGCGGCTCCACTGCCAGAGCTCGGCGACGGCATTGGCGAGGGTGCGGCGCGGGGCCCATCCCAGGCGCCGCAGGGGCTCGGCGCTGCCGCGCAACAGCGGGATGTCGGCCGGCCGCAGGAACCGCTCGTCGCCGGCGATCTCCACCTTCACGCCGGAAGTGGCGAGCAGCAGGTCGAGCGCCTCGCGGATCGAGGAGGCGTTGCCGGTGGCGACGTTGTAGACGCCCCCCGCTTCCCCCCGCTCGACGAGCAGCGCCAGGGCGGCGGCGCCATCGGCGACGTGCACGAAGTCGCGGCGCGCCTCGAGGTTGCCCACCGCCAACACCGGCAGCTGGCGCCCGGCGGCGATCTCGGCGAGCTGATGGGCGAAGGCGGGCAGGGCAAAGCGTGGCGACTGTCCGGGTCCCGTCATGTTGAAGGGGCGAACGACCGTGCCGCCGCGCGCCAGCACCAGCCGCTCCGCCGCCGCCTTGGTGAGGGCGTAGGGCGACACCGGCGCCGGCTCGCGCTGCTCGCCGATCGGCTGCTCCTCCTCCGGCACCGGGCCATAGACCTCGGCGCTGGAGGCGAAGAGCACGGGTGCCCCGCCGGCGGCCGCCAGCACCTCCTCGGTGCCCAGCAGGTTGACGCGGTAGTAGAGCGGCATCGCCTGCCAGGAGCTGCCCACGTGGGCCAGGCCGGCGAGGTGCACGACGCGCTCCGGCGCGAAGCCGGCGATGGCGGTGCGCAGGGCGGCGGCGACCTCGGCCCGCGGCGCCGCCAGGTCGAGCGAATGGAGCTCCACCTCCGGCAGATCGCACGTCTCGTCGAGGAAGGTGCCGCCCACCGCGTGGCCGCGCTGGCGCAGCTCGCGGGCCAGGTGCTGGCCCACGAAGCCGGAGACGCCGGTGACGAAGACGCGCATGCCGATCGCTAGCGGGAGACCCGCTCCCGCCAGTAGGCGAGCAGGTCGGCGAGGGTGCGGTCGAACGGCACCTCCGGCGCCCAGCCGGTGTCGCTGCGGAACTTCGAGCTGTCGCCCACCAGCCGCACGACGTCCGAGGGGCGCATGCGCTCGGGGTCCTGCTCCACCCGCACCTTGGCCGTCGACAGCGCCAGCAGCCGGTCGAGCAATTCCTGGATGGTGATCCCCGAGCCGGTGGCGACGTTGTAGACCTCGCCCGGCTTGCCCTTGGCGACCGCCAGCCAGTAGGCGCGTACCATGTCGCGCACATCGGTGAAGTCGCGCACCGCCTCGAGGTTGCCGACCTTGATCACCGGCTCCTGCTGGCCGGCCTCGATGGAGGCGAGCTGCTTGGCGAAGTTGGAGGTGACGAAGACGTCGCCGCGCCGCGGGCCGGTGTGGTTGAAGCCGCGGGTGCGCACCGTCTTCAGGCCGTAGCTCTGGAAGTACTGGTAGGCCATCATGTCCTGCGCCACCTTCGACACCGCGTAGGGCGACAGCGGGCGCAGCGGGTTGTCCTCGCGAATCGGCACCTCGTCGGGGTAGACCATGCCGTACTCCTCGGAGGAGCAGGCGATCTGGATCACCGGGTCGAGGCCGAGGAAGCGCACCGCCTCGAAGAGGTTGGTCTGCCCGGTGATGTTGGTCACCAGCGTGTCGTTGGGCGCCCTCCAGCTCGAGGGCACGAAGCTCTGCGCCGCGAGGTGGAAGATGGCGTCGGGGCGCGCCTGGGCGAGTGCGTGGTGGACCGAGGTGTAGTCGCGCAGGTCGCATTCCACCATGTGCAGGCGGCCGCGCACGCCCTCGAGGTTCTCCATCCGGCTGCGCCAGCGGTAGACGCCCCACACCTCGACCTCGGGCTGCTGGGCGAGCAGGTATTCGGCCAGGTGCGAGCCGGCGAAGCCGGTGACGCCGGTGATCAGGACGCGACGCATGCAGTGAACCTCCTCGTCAAGAGCATTGGGCACCTTCAATAGCAGTGACCTGCCCGGCGCAGGCCGGTGATGTGGGCGGAAAGGCCCCAGCCCCAGTGCTCGACGCGGCGGCCGAGCAGCTCCTCGCAACGGTCGACGGTGAGGACCGAGTAGGCGGGGCGGCGGGCGGGGCGAGGGAACTGCGCGGTGGTCACCGGCAGCACCTCCACCCGGCGGTCCCAGAGGCCGGCGATCTCGCCGGCGAACTGCCACCAGGAGACCGCGTCGCGGTTGCGATAGTGGACCACGCCGCGCGCCCCGCGCGCCGCCAGGTCGCAGAGCGCGGCGGCCAGAAACGGCGTGTAGGTCGGGCAACCCACCTGGTCGTCGACGACGCGCAGCGGCACCTTTCCCGCGGCGATCAGCCGCAGCATGGTGGTCACGAAGTTGTTGCCGCCGGGACCGAACAGCCAGCTGGCGCGCACCACCAGCGCCCGCTCGTAGGCGAGCGCCCGCTGCTCGCCCAGCAGCTTGCTCTCGCCGTAGACCGAGAGCGGCGCCGTGGGGTGATCCTCGGCGTAGGGCTCCCGCGCCTGGCCGTCGAAGACGTAGTCGCTCGACACCTGCACCAGCGCCGCGCCGCGCTCGGCGGCCGCCCGCGCCAGCGTCCCCACCGCCTCGCCGTTGACCGCCAGCGCCTGCTCGCGCTGCGTCTCACAGGCGTCGACCTGGGTGAAGGCGGCGCAGTTGAAGACCGCCTCCGGCGCGAAGCCGCGCACCCAACGCACCACCTGCTCGGCGTCGGTGACGTCAGCCTGGCCGCGCGACAGCGCCAGCACGGCCCAGCCGCGGCCCCGCGCTTCCGCCACCAGGGCACGCCCCAGCATGCCCCCGCCACCGAAGACGAGCGATCTCACGCCGACAGCCCGTTGCCCGCTCGACGTCGAGATCGCCACGGGCGCTTCGCGCCCTCGCGATGACGGTCGCTCGTCACCGCGAGGAGCGCAGCAACGAAGCGACGTCGAGATCGCCGCGGCCGCTTCGCGCTCTGGCGCTGACGGTCGCTCGTCATCGCGAGGCGCGCAGCAACGAAGCGGCGTCGAGATCGCCGCGGCCGCTTCGCGCCCTGGCGCTGACGGTCGCCCGTCATCGCGAGGAGCGCAACAACGAAGCGACGCCGAGATCGCGGCCGCAGGCGCCTCGCGCCCTGGCGCTCACGGTCGCTCGTCATCGCGAGGAGCGCAGCGACGAAGCGATCTCGACCGACCGCTATCACTGCACTCCCACCTCGCAGTTGTCGCCCAGCATGAAGCGATAGGCCTTGGGCTTGAAGTCGGTCTTCCAGATGCGGGTGTTGCGGCCGATCAGCGAGCCGTCGATGCGCAGCGGAATGTCGCGGATCTCGCAGTGCGCCAGCACGATCGAGTTCTCGATCTCGCAGCGCGACAGCACGCAGCCGTCGCCGATCGAGGTGTAGGGGCCGACGAAGGCGTGCTCGAGACGGGTGCCGGCGCCGAGGATGGCGGGACCGCGCACCAGCGAGTCGACCAGCTCGACGCCCTCGCCCAGCTGCACGCGGCCCTCGACCCGGCTGCGCACGCCCACCTCGCCGTGGCGCGTCGACTCGATGCGCTCGAGCACGATGTGGTTGGCCTCCAGCATGTCCTCGAGCTTGCCGGTGTCCTTCCACCACCCCTGCACGCGGTGCGGGTGCACGACGAGCCGGCGGTCGATGAGGTCCTGGATGGCGTCGGTGATCTCGAGCTCGCCGCGGGCCGAGGGGCGAATGCGGTCCACCGACTCGAAGATGTGCTCGTCGAACATGTAGACGCCCACCAGCGCCAGGTTGCTGGGCGGCACCGGCGGCTTCTCGACCAGCCGGCGGACGGCGCCGCCGCCGTTGAGCTCGGCCACCCCGAACTGCTCCGGGTTGGGCACCTCGGCGAGCAGGATCATGGCGTTGCACTCGCCGCGGCGGAACTCCTGCACCAAGCTGGTGATGCCGCCGGCGATCAAGTTGTCGCCCAGGTACATGACGAAGGGGTCGCCGGCGAGGAACGGCTGGGCGACCTTCACCGCATGGGCGAGGCCGAGCGGCGCTTCCTGCGGGATGTAGGTGACGCGGGCACCGAAGCGGCCGCCGTCGCCCACCGCCGCCATGATCTCGTCCTTGGTGTCGCCGACGATGATGCCGATGTCGTGGATGCCGGCGGCGACGATCGCCTCGATGCCGTAGAAGAGCACCGGCTTGTTGGCCACCGGCACCAGCTGCTTGGCCGAGGTGTAGGTGATGGGGCGCAGCCGCGTCCCCTTGCCGCCGGCGAGCACTAGACCCTTCATGACTCCCCCAGCTGCATCACAGGCCCGTGGTTTCCCCACCGTTGAGGTCGAGGAAGGTACCGACGTTCTTGAGGTCGACCGAGAACAGGTAGTCGCGGCGGCGCAGGTTGGTGGTGACGAACTCGTGCAGCTCGAGGTGCAACGCATAGCAGCTGCCAGCCCAGGTGATCAGGTGGCGCTGGTCGCGCAGCAGGCTCTTCTCGAAATCGTACGTGACGTACGAGGAGAGCGAGAGGTGCGAGAACGGCTGCAGGCTGGTGCCGAAGGTGCCCTGGTTGGAGAGCACCTCGCCGGTGGTGGCCAGCCAACTGGGCGTCCAGGTGAAGTCGAAGCGCTGGTGGCCGAATACGAAGTTGCCGCTCGCCTGCACGCCGGTCGTCTGCTTGAAGAGCACGCTGTAGTCGACGTCGAGGCGCAGGCCCAGGCGGTCCGTGGGATAGGCGCGCAGGGTCACCTCCAGCGGGCCGCGGGCGCTGTGGGTGCCGACGCCGCCCGGCGGTGTGCCGCGCTCGAGCGGCCGCGTCTGGTCGAAGCTGTAGCGGCGGGAGATCTCGAGCGACAGGATCTCGCGCGCGCCGCCTCCCTTGGCGGGGTCGCTGGGCTTGCCGAGCAGGCGGTTGGTGAGCGACACGCGGCCGGTGTTCTGGCCGCCCACCGGGTCGAGCTCGTCGAAGATCGGCACGCGCTGCTGGTCGTCGAAGTTGCGCTCGTAGCCGTAGACGATGCGCGGCTCGATGATGTGCTTGAACTTGCCGAAGGGGCCCGCCGAGGCATCGAAGAGGCGCGAGAAGGAGGGCCCCACCACCTCGGCGCCGCCGAAGGGCAGCGCGCGCGACAGGTTCTGGCCGAGGAACACCTGCTTGCCGGCGACCACGCCGACGGTGTCGCCGTAGTAGGTGAAGTCTTCGCCGCCGTTGAGGGTCACCGACATCCAGGGCACCGGCGACAGCGGCATGCGCAGCGCCGGGGCCAGGTGCAGGCGCGGATATTTGCCGGTGATCGAGGCGCGCTCGACCGACAGGTAGTGGGCCGCGCTGTCGAGCGACAGGTAGAGGGGTGTGCGGCCGATGCGGCTCGGGCGCACCTTGTATTCGAGCTCGGGCAGCTGCTCGAGCTGGATGACGTTGCCGGCGCTGATGAAGGTCTGCCGGCGGTCGACCAGCATGTTGAGCGACTGGTTGCCCCAGTTGCCGGTCAAGAAGGCGTCGGAGTAGACCGAGCTCTTGGCCTTGGTGGCCAGGCCGCGCTCGAAGTCGCGGAAGAAGTCGAAGTCCGAGTAGTCCTCGTACTGCACCACCCCGCGCAGGCCGAGCGGCAGGTCGCGGGTGTCGTGGTCCCAGCGCACCTTCCAGCGCCACTCGTCGCGCTGCGGATCGTCGATGGCGTAGCCGCGGAAGGCTCCCGAGGTCCCCTCGCTGGGCCGGTAGCGCAGCTCGTCGCCCAGCGCGAAATAGCTCTTGCCGTAGAGATCGGCGTAGAGCGTGGTGTCCCAGCTCCGCCCCAGCACCTGGTAGTAGGCGAGACCGAGGTAGGCGCCCCGGCGGTTGGAGTTGCCGAACTTGGGCACCAGCAGGCCGGAGGAGCGGTCGGTCTTCGTCGGCCAGATCATGTAGGGGACGTAGAGCACCGGCACGGCGTGCACGCGCATGGCGGCGCTCTTGACGTGGGCGTAGTCCTCGAGCCGGATGCGCGCCCGCCCGACGTGGAAGCTCCACGACGGCGACTCCCCGGCGCAGGAGGTGAAGATGCCGTCGACGATGACGTATTCGTCCTCGCCCACCTTGTCGACCCGCTCGCCGCTGAAGTAGATGCCCGGCTGCGCCGAGCCTGCCGCCTGCCGCAGGCTGCCGGTCTTGCTGTCGAGGTTGAAGGTGGCGGAGGCGCCGGTGAGCCGCGTCGGCCCCTGGTCGATGACGACGTTGCCGACGGCGGTGAGGTCCTTGCTGCCCAGGTCCACCGACACCGTCTCGGCGGCGAGGTCGACGTCCTGATAGTGGAGCTTGACGCCGCCGATGAGGACGGCGAAGCCCTCGCGCTGGTACTCGACGGCGTGCGCCGAGCCGTTGGCCTCGCCGCCCCCCTTCTCGGGCGGGAACGGCAGCGTGAAGGTGATGCGATCGGTCGGCGGCGGCGCCGGCGGCGTGGGTGCCGCCGCGGCGGGGGGAGCCGCGCCGGCCGGCGGGGCGCCTTGCGGCGCGTTGCCGGTCGAGGAGGGCGGCGGGGTCGGGCCGCTGGGGTTGACCGCCGACCCGGGCGCCTCCGGCTCCGGCGGCGGCGGCGCGCTCGCCTGCTGCATCATCACGACGAGAAGCCCGGCGGCGAGGTGCGCGGCGCCGATCATCGCCCGCCGACCGTCAAGCCAGCCGCTCCAGCACCACGGCAGTGGCCTCGCCGCCGCCCAGGCAGATGCCGGCGCAGCCGATGCGGCGACCGCGCTCGGCGAGGGCGTGCAGCAGGGTGACCAGGATGCGCGCCCCCGAGGCGCCGATGGGGTGGCCGAGGGCCACCGCGCCGCCCCGCACGTTGAGCTTGTCGTGGAGGATGCCGAGATCGTGCATGGCCGCCATGGCCACCGCCGCGAAGGCCTCGTTGACCTCGAAGAGGTCGACGTCGGTGATGTCGAGCCGGGCCCGCTCGAGCGCCCGCCTCATCGCCGTGATGGGCGCGGTGGTGAACCACTCGGGCTCCTGGGCGAAGCTCGCCTGCGCCAGCAGCCGCCCGATCGGGCGCTTGCCCAGCCGCGCGGCGTGCTCCGCGGTGGTGAGCACCAGTGCCGCGGCGCCGTCGTTGATCGAGCTCGAGTTGGCGGCGGTGATGGTGCCGTTGGGCTTGAAGGCGGGCTTGAGCCGGCCCATCTTCTCGAGGTCGGCGCGGAAGGGCTCCTCGTCGCGGTCGACGAGGGTGGCTCCCTTCTTGCCGCCCACCTCGACCGGCACGATCTCGTCGGCGACGATTCCCTTCTCGCTCGCCTCGCGGGCGCGCCGGTAACTCTCGCGGGCGTATTCGTCCTGCGCCTGACGCGAGAACTGGTACTTGTCGACGCAAGCCTCGGCGCAGGCGCCCATGGGCTTCTCGCCGTACGGGTCCCACAGGCCGTCGTGGATCATCGAGTCGACGAGCTTGCCGTGCCCCAGGCGCAGGCCGTCGCGCGCGCCGGCCGCCAGGTAGGGGGCGTTGCTCATGCTCTCCATCCCCCCCGCCGCCACCAGCGTGAACTCCCCGGCCCGCAGGTCGTTGGCGGCACTCATCACCGCCCGCATCCCCGAGCCGCACACCTTGTTGAGGGTGATGGCGCCGGTCGACGGCGGGCAGCCGGCGCCGAGCGCCGCCTGGCGGGCGGGCGCCTGTCCCAGGCCGGCGGGCAGGACGCAACCCATGTAGACCTGCTCGATGGCGGCGAGGTCGACGGCGGCGCGGGTGATGGCGCCGCCGAGGGCGGCCGAGCCGAGAGCAGTCGCCGGCAGCGAAGCGAGCGCGCCCTGGAACGAGCCGATGGGCGTGCGCGCCGCACTGAGGATGACGACGTCCGGCATAATAGCCCCCGCTGTTTGGGAGTTGGGCAGCGTCCGCCGCCGAGGCGGCCGGATGCTAGCACAGGACCCCCAGGCCCCCGCCGCCCCCGCCATGCCCGCCATGCCCGCAGAAACGGCCTCCACACGCCGCCTTCTCGCTGTCGACTTCGGCGAGAAACGCATCGGCCTGGCGGTGTCGGAGGGCACGCTGGCGCTCCCCCTCGCCACCCTGCGGCGTACCAGCGACAGCGCCGCGGTGGCGGCCATCGCCGAGCTCGCCCGCGAGCAGCGGGTGGCGGCGCTGGTGGTCGGTGAGCCTCGCCGCCTCGACGGTAGCGTCGGCGATGCCGCCCGCCGAGCGCGCGCCTTCGCTCGCAAGCTCGCCGGCGCCACGAGCCTGCCGTGCACGCTGGTCGACGAGGCGCTCACCAGCCGCGCCGCCGAGCAGCGGCTGCGCGAGGCCGGCATCGACCCGCGCCGCCACCCCGAGCGAGTCGATCAGGTGGCGGCGCAGATCCTCCTCGAGGAGGCGCTGCGCCGGGAGGCGAGCCCGGGCGCTCCGCCCGATCCCCAAGCGGCGCACCGCGAAGAGGGCGGCGAGTGACCGCGCGCCCCGCCGGCGCCAGGAGGAAAGGGGCTGGACGCTGGCGGCGGCTCTTCCGCCGCCTGGCCCTGCTGGCGCTGCTGCTGCTCGTCGCCGCCGTGGCGGCCGGCGTCTGGGGCTGGCGGGCCCTCAACGCCCCCTACGCGGGGTTCGCGGGCGAGAAGCGGGTGAGCGTCGAGCCCGGACAGAGCGGCCAGGTAATCCTCGCCACCCTCGAGCGCGAGGGGGTGATCCTCGACGCGCGGCTGGCGCGCCTGTGGCTGCTCGCGCAGGGCGACCCGGCGCTGCAGGCCGGGGAGTACTTCTTCCGCGCCCCGCTGTCGACCCCCGAGGCACTGGGCAAGGTCATCCGCGGCGACGTCGTCGCCCACCGGGTCACGATTCCCGAGGGGCTGACGCTCGAGGAGACAGCCGACCGCCTGGTGGCCGCCCGCCTCGGTGAACGGGACGCCTTCCTCACCGCCATGCGCGACCCGCGGCCGATCGCCGACCTCGACCCGCACGCCACCGACCTCGAGGGGTACCTGTTTCCCGACAGCTACAGCTTCGCCGCCGATACCCGGGAGGAAGCGGTGGTGGGGGCGATGGTGGCCACCTTCCGTCACCGCTGGCGCGCCGAGGCGGCCCCTCACTTGCCCGGTGACGGCGGTCGCACCGTGCGCGAGGTGGTGACCCTCGCCAGCATCGTCGAGAAGGAGGCCAAGGCGGCGAGCGAGCGGCCGCTCATCGCCGCCGTCTACGCCAACCGCCTCGAGCATCGCATGGGCCTGTACGCCGATCCGACGATCATCTTCGCGCTCAAGAAGGCCGGGCGCTGGGACGGCAACATCCGCCGCGACGACCTCGCGCTCGACTCGCCCTACAACACCTATCGCTTCGCCGGCCTGCCGCCGGGGCCCATCTGCTCGCCGGGGGCCGGCAGCCTGGCCGCCGCCACCGCCCCCGCCGACGTGCCCTACCTCTACTTCGTCAGCCGCAACGACGGCACCCACGTCTTCGCCACCACCCTCGAGGAGCACAACCGCAACGTCGCCACCTGGCAGCGCCGGTACTGGCGGGAGCGCCGGGCCCAGCGCGGCGCCGCGTCGAAGCCCGCGGCCCCGGGGACGCCTCCACCCGCCAAGCGCCGCACAAGACGCTGAATTTGCCCCGGCGGAAGCCGAGTGCGGTTTGACACACCCCCATTCGTGGTGTATCAAAGAGAGTCGGCCCCCACTCCAGAAAAAGCGGCGAGGAGCACGGAGCATGAACATCCGGGAGCAGTTCGGGAAGTACCTCCTCCTGAAGAAGTTGGCCGAGGACCCGCTGGGCGAGACGTTCCGCGCCGGACGCGTCGGCGGCCACGGTATGGAGCAGGTGGTGCTGCTGCGGGTCTTCAACGGCACCGGCATCGACAGCGCCACCCTCTCCGCCGCTCTCAACCGGCGCAAGACGGTCCACCAGGCCCTGGTCTCCCCCAACATCGGCAACGGCGTGGACCTCGGCGAGGTGCGCGGGGTGCCGTTCGTCGCCTACGACTACATCTCCGGCAAGGACCTCGCGGCCCTGCAGGAGCAGGCCAAGCGCCGCAACCACCCCATCCCCTCCGATCACGCCCTGCTCATCGCCGAGCGCATCGCCCTCGCCCTGGCGGTCGGCTACGAGACGCGGCTCGAGGACGACCGGCTGCTGCACGGCTGCGTCCTGCCGCAGCTGGTGATGATCTCCAACGAAGGGGAGACGCGAGTGCTCGGCTTCGAGGCGGCGCCGGGCCTGCGCCAGGTGGTGCGCGCCAGCGTCGCCACGCGGCCGCTGGTGCGCTACCTGTCGCCCGAGGCGCGCGCCGGCGCGGCGCCCAGCAAGTCCGACGACGTCTACTCGCTGGGGGCGATCCTGCTCGAGCTGCTCACCGGCCAGCCGGTGGCCAGCGACGCGGACCTGGGGGCGGCGATCGACCACGCCGAGCTCTCCTCCGAAGGCACGCCGCTGCCCGACGACCTCAAGCGGCTGCTCAAGCAGAGCCTCACCACCGCCGACAAGCGGGTGGCCGACGTCATCTCCTGGCACAAGTCGCTGTCGCGGATGATGTTCGAGGGGCAATACAACCCCACCACCTTCAACCTCGCCTTCTTCATGCACAACCTCTTCCGCGACGAGATCGAGAAGGAGTCGCGCGAGATCGAGGTGGAGAAGACGATGGAGCTGCACGTGCCGCCGGCGGCGATGGGGGCCGGTGCTGGGGCCGCGACGGCGGCTCCTGCGGCGCCGGCGCCGGTGGTCAAGGCCCCCACCTTCGGGTCGGTCAACGCCGAGCTCCGCGAGCCCACCGGCGTGCTGAGCGAGAGCGGCATCCGCACGCGGAAAGCCAATCGCACCAAGCTCATCCTCGGCACGGTGGCGGCGCTGGTGGTGATCGGCGTCGCCGTCGCCGTGTGGATGAACCTGGGCGGCAAGCGCGGCGCCCCCGTCACCACAGCGCAGCGCCCCGGCGGGCCGGTGGCACCCGCCGCCGACCGCGCGGCGCTGCAGCAGCAGGCCGCCGCCCAGCAGGCGGAGGCCCAGCGGCTCGAGCAGCTCTATCAGCAGATGCTCGAGAAGCAGAAGAGCGACATGCAGGCGAAATACGACGAATCGCTCGCCGCCCTGCGCAAGGAGATGGACGCCGCCAAGCAGAAGGCGGTGGTGGCGCAGCAGGCGGCCGAGGCGCCGCCGGTGCGGCGCGACCCGACGCCGGCGCCCACCTACGCCGCCATGGTCCCACGGCCGGCGCCCACCCAGGCGGCAGTGCCGGCCCCCACCATCCCGCCGGCGCCCGCTCCGACCTACTCGGCGCCCGCCCCGGTGGCGCCCGCACCCGCCGCCGCCGAGCCTGCCCCGGCGTTGCCCACCGACGTCGCGACGGCGCAGGCCGCGCCCAGCGGCACCAGCCCGCCGCGCCTGCTGGCGCGGCCGAGCCCCACCTACCCCGCCATCGCCCAGCGCATGCGCAAGGAGGCGACGGTGGTGGTGCGGGTGCTGGTCGACGAGAAGGGC
This sequence comes from Thermoanaerobaculia bacterium, assembly GCA_036001185.1. Taxonomy (GTDB): domain Bacteria; phylum Acidobacteriota; class Thermoanaerobaculia; order Multivoradales; family JAIOJS01; genus DASYQD01. Next base: position 3,721 of record DASYUP010000194.1, on the reverse strand, counting down.
CACGTCGTGCAGACCGAGCTCAAGGGGGCGGCGGCCGGCTTCGGCTTCGACCAGTCGGCGCTGCAGGCCGCCCGCGGCGCGCGCTTCTCGCCGGCCACCGAAAACGGCACGCCGATCAAGATGTGGGTCGACCTGCCGATCAGATTCACGCTGTAGGCCGGGTCAAACTGGCTACTCCCGAGCTCGCGCTGCTGCGCCACGCGCTGGCGCAGGTCGAGCCGCCGCCGCCGCGGCGAGTCTTCGTCAACCGTGCCCTGCGCATGGAGAAGATCCGCTGCATCGGCTTCGACCTCGACTGGACCATCGCTCCCTACTACCGGTTGCCGATGGAGGAGCTGATCTTCGAGCTGGCGCTCGACCGCCTGGTCAGCCACTTCGACTATCCGCCGGCCATCCGCCACGCCGAGTTCCGCCCCCACTTCCCCCACCGCGGCGTCATCGTCGACCGCGAGATGGGCGTCGTCCTCAAGATGGACCGCCACCGCTACGTCGGCCGCGCCTACCTCGGGCGCGAGCAGCTCGACGGCACCGAGCGGGCGCGCCTCTACCGCCTCGAGCGGCTGGACCTCAAGAGCGACCGCTTCTACTGGGTGGACACCCTCTTCGAGCTGCCGGAGGTGAACCTGCTCGCCGAGCTGGTGGAGCTGTCGCAGCGCAAGCTGCTCGACGCCCCCTCCTACAGCAAGCTGTTCGCCGACGTGCGCGCTGCCGTCGACGGCGTGCACGCCGAGGGGCCGCTCAAGCCGCGCATCGCCGCCGACCCGGCGCGCTACCTGCCGCGCGACCGCGACCTGGCGCTGGCGCTGGTCCGGCTGCAGCTGCCCGACCGCAAGCTCATCCTGCTCACCAACTCCGACTGGTCCTACACCGACCGCCTCTGCTCCTACCTGCTCGACGGCGTGCTCCCCGGGCTCGACAGCTGGCGGCAGCTCTTCTCGCTGGTCATCGTCAGCTCGAAGAAGCCGGTCTTCTTTCGCAAGCGGCGGCCGTTCGTCGAGCTCGATGGCGCCGGCCAGCCGCTGGGCGAGGCCGACGTGCCGGCCTGGGGCAAGGCCTACGCCGGCGGCTCGCGCTGGGGGCTCGAGGACCTCATGCAGGTGCCCGGCGAGAGCTTCCTCTACGTCGGCGATCACATCTACGGCGACATCGTGTCGAGCAAGCTCACCTCCACCTGGCGCACCGCCCTGGTGCTCTCCGAGCTCGAGGAGGAGCTGGAGAAGCGCCAGGAGCAGCTGCCGCAGCTGCGCCACCTCGACGCCTTGAAGGGCGAGCTGTCGGCGATGGGCCACAAGCTCGACGACCTGCGCGACGTGCTCTACCTCACCGACCGCCATCCCGAGGAGCCCAACGGCACCGAGGCGGCTACACGCCAGCGCCTCGAGCAGCTCAAGCAGGAGCACCGCGCCCTGCGCCGGCGGGCCGGTGAGCTCGAGGAGCAGATCGCCACGCGCTACAACCCCACCTGGGGCTCGGTGTTCAAGCAGGGGGGCAGCCAGAGCCTCTTCGGCAGCCAGGTCGACGACTTCTCCTGCATCTACACGTCGCGGGTGGCCAACTTCGCCTACTACGGCGCTAACCACTACTTCCGCGTGCTGCAGGACCCGATGGCCCACGACCAGGAGCTCTGAGCCCGCCCCGCGGGCAGAGCCCGCTGCCGCCCCCCTCCCGACCGCCTCCCCTGGATCTCTTTCCGCCCCTATCCCCCCGTCCCCCTGCCCCTCTAGGGGCAGGGGGCGCCCCCACCCGATCCGATTCCTTGCCTACGAGCCCAGCTACGCCAACAGGCGGTGCTCCCGCCCCTCGACCGGCGCCACGATCGACACGCTGGTGCGTGTCGCCAGCTGCGTGAGCAGACCCTCGAGCGCCGCCGGCGAGCGCGTCGGGTGGTGGTGCATGGGCATGAGCGCGCCTACCGCCGCGGCGTCGGCCAGCGCCGCCACCTCCTCGACGGTGGTGTGGCCCCGTCGCTGCGCGCCGTCCTTCGCCTCGGCATCGGTCACCCACATCTCGTGCAGCAGCAGCTCGACGCCGCGGACGAAGGCAGCCGAGCCGTCGTCCACCTCGCAGTCGGTCAAGTAGGCGAGCCGGTCGTCGATCACCACCCCCACCGAGCCGCCGGCGTGGCGCTGCCGCCGCAGGCGGAGCCGCGCGCCGCCCACCTCGAGCGTGTCGCCGGAGTAGGGCACCACCTCGACCTCGGTGGGGTGCTCGGCCAGGCGCAGGGGAAAGAGCGGCGGGGCGATGAGCCGCGACACCGCGGAGGGATCGCCGTCGACGAGAGGCGGCGCCGGCGCCCAGATGCGCACCGGCAGCCCCGGCGCCACCGCCGTCAAATACGAGAGCCCCACCGTGTGGTCGAGGTGGTAGTGGGTGAGCAGGATCTCCAGCCGGTCGAGCCCGGCGAGCGCGCCGGCGAGCGGCGGCTCGAGCAGCCGGCCGAGGCCGGTGCCGGCGTCGAGCACGAACGGCCGCCCCTCCCGCCGCACGAGGTAGCACTGCGTCTGGCGCCCGTAGGTGGGGATGAAGCCGTTGGTGCCGAGTGGCGTCAGGGTGAGCTCGGTCATCGCCTCAGCATCTCAATACCGAGGCACGTCAGGATCGACGTCCCGGCTCCACGCCTCGATGCCGCCGGCGAGCGACAGCACCCGTGGAAAGCCCTGCTCGCGCAGCCACTGCGTGGCGTGCAGCGAGCGGGGCCCGTGGTGGCAGTGGACCACCACCGGCCGCGCGGGGTCGAGCTCGCCCACCCGTCGCGGCAGCTCGGCGAGCGGAATGAGGGTCGCCCCGGCGATGCTCCCTATCGTGTGCTCGACCGGCTGCCGCACGTCGATCAGCTGCAGGTCGCGCCCCTCCTGCCGCCACCGCTGCAGCTCCATGGGATCCACCTCCCAGCCCTCCCACGCCTCCTCGAACGATCTCCCCTCCATGACGCGTACTTCCGCGGCCGGCGGACCGTCGCCGCACAGCTCCGGGTAGTCGACGAGCCCACGCTGGGTCGGCCGCGCCGAGCAGACCGGGCACTGCGGGTCCTTGCGCAGCGCCAGCTCGCGGAAGCGCAGGCGCAGGGCGTCGAAGACGAGCAGGCGACCCACCGCCGGCTCGCCGATGCCGAGCAGCAGCTTGAGCACCTCCGCCGCCTGCAACGCGCCGACGATCCCCGGCAGCACCCCGAGCACGCCGGCCTCGGCGCACGAGGGCACCACCCCCGCCGGCGGCGGCTCGGGAAAGAGGCAACGATAACAGGGCCCACGCGCCGCCCAGAAGACGGCGAGCTGCCCCTCGAAGCGCTGCACCGCCCCCCAGACATCGGGCTTGCCGAGCAGCACGCAGGCGTCGTTGACCAGGTAGCGGGTGGCGAAGTTGTCGCTGCCGTCGGCGACCACCTCATAGTCGCGCAGCAGCTCGAGGGCGTTGGCGGCGGTGAGCCGCAGCGCGTGGGGCACCACCTCGACGTGGGGGTTGACCTCGTGCAGCCGCGCGGCGGCGGCGGCGACCTTGTCGCGGCCGAGGTCCGCCTCGCCGAAGAGCAGCTGGCGCTGCAGGTTGCTCGCCTCGACGCGGTCGAAGTCGACCAGGCCCAGCCGCCCCACCCCGGCGGCCGCCAGGTAGAGCGCCAGCGGCGAGCCCAGACCGCCGGCGCCGACGAGCAGCACCCGCGCCGCCTTGAGCCGCTGCTGCCCTTCGGGCCCCACCTCGGGGATGACGAGGTGGCGCCCGTAGC
>DASYUP010000193.1:0-3518 GCA_036001185.1 Thermoanaerobaculia bacterium | reverse complement strand
CGACGGCATGCGTCGCATCCTCGACGATCCGCGATTCGCGGATGAACTCCGGATCAAGGGACTGAAGCGGGCGCGCGAGTTCTCGTGGGAACGGTCGGTCGAGAAGACGCAGCGCGTCTATCGCGAAGTCGCCGCGGACGGGCACGCCGTCGATCTGGAGCACCTCGCCGGGTGAGCGAACCCCGAGTCGCGCTCGTACACGACTGGCTCACCGGTATGCGCGGCGGCGAGAAGGTGCTGGCCGCCTTCGCCGACCTCTACCCCGAAGCGCCGATCTACACCCTCTTCCACTTCCCCGGTAGCGTCGCGCCCGAGCTCGAGCGCCATCCCATCCACACCAGCTTCCTGCAGCGCGCGCCCGGGGTACGCCGGCACTACCGCAGCTACCTGCCCCTCTTCCCCACCGCCATCGAGAGCTTCGACCTCGACGGCTACGAGCTGCTGATCAGCAGCAGCCACTGCGTCGCCAAGGGCGTCATCCCGGGGCCACACGCCTTCCACCTCTGCTACTGCCACACGCCAATGCGCTACGCCTGGGACCAGCGTCACGCCTACTTCCCCGGCCGCGGCCCGGTGGCGATCGCGCGGGCGGCGGTGCTCGCCGCCTTGCGCGCCTGGGACGTCGCCGCGACGGTGCGGGTGGACCGCTTCCTCGCCAACTCGCGCTTCGTCGCCGCGCGCATCCGCCGCTACTACGGCCGCGAGGCCGAGGTGCTGCCGCCGCCGGTCGACGTCAACTTCTTCACCCCCGGCGAGCCGGGCGCCCGCCGTTACGTGCTGGCGGTGGCGGCCGCCGTGCCCTACAAGCGCCTCGACGTCGCCGTCGCCGCCTGCGCCCAGCTCGGGTTGCCGCTCAAGATCGTCGGCGGCGGCCCGCAGGAGCGGCGGCTGGCAGCCGCCGGCAGCCACGTCGAGGTGCTCGGCCGGGTGGACGACGAGGAGCTGCGCGACCTCTACCGCTCCGCCCTCTGCTTCGTGCAGCCCGGCGTCGAGGACTTCGGCATCGCCGCCGTCGAGGCGCTGGCCTGCGGCACCCCGGTCGTGGCTCTCGGCGCGGGCGGCGTGCGCGACATCGTCGTCGACGGCGAGCACGGCGTGCTCTATCGCCCAGGGGGTGATCCGCTGGCTATGGCGGCGGCTATTGACAAAAGTCGTCGGATTCGATTCAATCCGTTGAACCTGCGTCGCCGGGCGGAGAGCTTCGCCCCCGCGCGATTCGTCGCCGGGCTCCGACGCGTGCTTTCCGCACCAGCAACATTCTCGGAGGGGTCTCGTTGATTCAGCGACGGCACCGCGCCCGCGCGGCGCTTTATCTTGCTGGCGACCTCGGCGCCACGCTGCTCGCCTTTTTCACCGCCTGGAACCTGCGCTTCGAGAACCCCGTCGTGCCGGTGGTGCACGGCGTGCCGGAGTTCCAGCGCTACCTCGAGCTGCTGCCGGCGGTGTTGCTGATCTGGCCGGTGGTCTTCTACTTCCACGGCCTCTATCAGACACGGCGTGGCAGGAGCCGCGTCGACGAGGTGCTCACGGTGGTGGTGGCGATCCTGCTCGGCGCCATCCTGCTGTCGACGTTCAGCGCCTGGTACCGGCCGCCCCTCGAGCCGGGCAGCACCACCTACTTCACCTACAGCCGCTGGTTCATGGGCCTCTTCGTCGCCCTCGACCTGCTGCTAGTGGTGACCTCACGCATGAGCCTGCGCTGGGCGTTGCAGCGGCGGCAGCTGCTCGGCCACAGCATGCAGCGCATCCTGGTGGTGGGCGCCGGCATGCTCGGTCGCGAGATCGCCAAGAAGCTGCAAGACCATCGCGAGCTCGGCCTGCAGCTCGCCGGCTTCCTCGACGACGACCCCGGCAAGGCGGGAGCGAGCTTCCACGGCGCCACCGTGCTGGGCAACATCCAGGACGTCGAGCGGGTGCTCGAGGAGCAGCGCATCGACCAGGTCTACATCGCGCTTCCCCTGGAAGCGCACAAGAAGATGCTGCGCGCCCTCGAGCGTGTGCGCAGCGAGTGCGTCGAGGTGAAGCTGGTCCCCGACATCCTGCAGTACGCCACCTTGAAGGCGACGCTCGAGGACCTCGACGGCACGCCGGTCATCAACCTCTCGCAGGTGCCGTTGCAGGGCTGGAGCAGCCTCGTCAAGCGGGCGATGGACATCGCCTTCTCGGCCGCCGGCCTGCTGCTGCTCACCTTCGGCGTGCCGGTGCTGCCGATCGTCGCCCTCGCCATCTGGCTGGAGGACCGCGGGCCCGTGCTCTACCGCCAGGAGCGCATGGGCCTCGACGGCAAGCCGTTCATGATCTGGAAGTTCCGCTCCATGCGCGCCGACGCCGAAGGATCGACCGGCCCGGTGTGGGCGATCAAGAACGACGCCCGCCGCACCCGCCTCGGCAGCTTCCTGCGCCGCTGGTCGATCGACGAGCTGCCGCAGCTGTGGAACGTGCTGCGCGGCGACATGTCGCTGGTCGGCCCGCGCCCCGAGCGCCCCACCTTCGTCCGCGAGTTCAAGCACAAGGTGCCGCAGTACATGCTGCGCCACCGGGTGAAGGCGGGGATCACCGGCTGGGCGCAGGTGCACGGCTGGCGCGGCAACACCTCGATCCGCAAGCGCATCCAGTACGACCTCTACTACATCGAGAACTGGTCGCTCAAGCTCGACTTCAAGATCATGTGGATGACGGTGCGGCAGGGGCTGCGGCACAACAACGCGTACTGATCTTGCGTTCCACCCCTATCCCCCCGACCCCCTGCCCCTCTCTCTTTAGAAGAGAGGGCAGGGGGCGCCACCGCCCGCCCGCGCGCTGACGCCGCGAACCTGATGCGGTGGAGAGAGCGCGTCCTCTCCCGTCAACCGCGTGCCCCCTCACCGCAGGACGGTGATGACGCCCATCATCGGCGTCCCGAAGTTGCCACCGTCCTCGATGCCGCCTTGCGGACCCGGTGCCGCCGGCTGGTGCTCCGCGTCGAGGTGAGCGTGGAAGCGGCAGTAGTAGACGTAGACCCCCGGCTTGCCGAAGGTGAGCTTGTGGGTTCCCGGGTTGCCGCCGTTGCTCTCGGTGCCCTTGAGCAGCACGTTGACGTTCTGGTTGCCGGCGGTGGTGAGGGGGTTGACGGTGGTCACCGTGTGGTCGTCCCCGTCCATGTTGATCCAGGCCACGGTGTCCCCGACACGGATGGTCTGCGCGAAGGGCGTGAAGCGGTCCTCCTCGGGAACGATGACCTGCTTGGCGACGGGCCGGCGGGCGGCTTGCGCCCCCGGCGTATGCGTCGCCGCACTGGCGCCGAACACCAACGCGGCGGCGACTACGAGCAGCCCAAGGCGTGATCTGGTTTCCATTGCGTCGTCTGCTCCTCTGTGGATCTGCGGTGAGAAGTACCTGGCGAGATCGACACCCGCCCACGCTCACTCGTGGCCCACGGCGACGGGACGTTACGGGCGGAGTCAGCGCCGGACGATCCTGAGCTCGGCTAGGCTCCGCGCCGACGGCAGTCATGTCACCCCTGAAAGGCGGGGAAAAGC
>DASYUP010000192.1:0-13770 GCA_036001185.1 Thermoanaerobaculia bacterium | reverse complement strand
CCCATCACCACCGCGATCAGCTCCATGCCGTCGCGCCGGGCCGAGGCGGTGACGCAGAAGTCGGCGCCCTCGTGGTAACCGGTCTTGATGCCGGTGGCGAAGGCGTAGCGCCCCAGCAGGCGGTTGGGGTTGAAGAGCTGGAACTCGCCGGCGCGAAAGGGCGCCAGGCGCATCGACACCAGCATCCGCAGCTCCGGGTAGCGCAGCACCTGCGCTCCCATGCGGGCGAGGTCGAGGGGGGTCGAGCGGTCCTCCGGCAGCCCGGTGTCGCTGGTGGGCAGCCCGTTGGGCGTGTACACCTCGGTCTCGTAGAGGCCCAGCGCGCGCGCCTTCTCACGCATCCGCTCGACGAAGGCCTCGCGCGTTCCCGCTACTGCCTCGGCGAGGGCGGCGGCGGCGTCGTTGGCGGACTTCACCATCATCGCTGTCATCAGGTCGCGAACAGTGAAGACCTCGCCCTCGCGGAGGTAGACCTGCGACCCCTCGACGAGGGCCACCTCGCGCGAGATGCGCACCGGCGCGTCCCAGGAGAGCTCCCCGCGCTCGACGGCGTCCACCACCACCAGCGCGTTGAGCATCTTGATCATCGAGGCGGTGGGCAACTGCAGGTGGGGGTCGCGCGCGTAGAGCACCGTCCAGGTCGACGGCTCGACCACCACGGCGGCGCGATAGCTGACCTCGGCGCCGGCACGGCCGGCGACGGCGAGTAGCAGGGCGAGCCCCACCAGCGGGCGTTTCAGCGTCCAACCTCCATGCCGCGAGGAGGATGCAGCAATCCTGCCATCAGCGCAAGGTGCCGTTTCACACCAGCTCGCTCTGGCGGCGGCGCGCCGAGACGAAAAACCCCCGGCGGTCGCCGGGGGTAGGGCGCCGGCGGGGCTGCCCGCCGGCCGTCGCCTCTCTCGCTCTCGGCGCGCCTGACGCGCCGGACCGTCGTGCCCGGGCCTCAGCCGCCGAGGGCGCTGTCGACGTGCTCCCGCAGCCGCTCGAAGAAGGTCTGGGCGAAGGCGCGGAAGTCGGCGAGCATTTGCTGCAGCTCGGCCTGCTGCTCGGGCGTCAGCCCGGGGCGCACCTCCTGCACGATGCGCGCACGGGTGACGCCGAGCTCGCCCTCGGCCTTGCCGACCGCGTTCGCCGCGCCGCGGATCGCCGCCTCGCTCGGGTTCTCCGCGTGGATGGCGACCCACATCGCCTCGCGCGCCGTCTTGATGGCCAGCAGCTCGGCCTCCACCTCGGTCTTGTGGGCGGCGAAGATGTCGCGGATCTGGCTCTTCTGCTCGGCGGTGAGGTCGAGGCGCTGGGCGGCGCGCTCGAGCAGGCCGCCGGCGCCGGGCGCCGGACGCCGCGCGGCAGCGAGCGGTACCGCCACGGTGGCGAGCAGCGCGAGGGTGAGGAGGGCTTTGGTGCGGGTGCGCATGGGAGGCTCCTTGGTCGATCTCGTTTGCCATCGGGTCGGGGACCGCAACCGCGGCCCCTTCACCACGGCGAGACGCCCCCGACGCGAGCACGGTTACGTCGCCGACGGCGGCGGATCGCCACCATGCCGGCGGCGCCAAAGAAGGCTAGGATCGCCGCCACCTCCGGTCGCGTAACCGCCAGGGCCCCGCCCGCGTCTAGCCCGGTGTCCGGACCGGAGATCCGCATGTCGGCGATCGCCCAGCCCTTGACCATGACCGCCTTCGGCACCGCCGGCGACGCCACCGCCGAGCAGGCGCTGGTGGCCGCCAGCCGGCGGGGCGACCATGCAGCCTTCGGAGTCCTGGTGCGCCTCCACGAGCGCCGGGTGTTTCGCCTCGCCGGCCGCTTCTTCCGCCGCCGCGAGGACGTCGAGGAGGTGGCGCAGGAGACCTTCCTGCGCGCCTGGCGCAAGCTCGACGGCTACCGCGCCGACGCGCCGTTCGAGCACTGGCTCACCCGCATCTGCCTCAACTGCTGCTACGAACGGCTGCGGCGCCGGCAGCTGCGCACCGAGGAGCTGCAGCCGGAGACCGCCGCCGCGCCCGCCCACGATCCCACCGTCGGCCTCGAGGTGGAGCGCCTGCTGCGCCGCCTCTCCCCCGCCGACCGCTTCGTGCTGCTGCTGCTCGACGGCGAGGGCTGGTCGGTGGAGGAGATCGCCGATCGCCTTGGCTGGAGCGGCGCCAACGTCAAGGTGCGCGCGCACCGCGCCCGCAAGCGGCTGCGCCGCCTGCTCGAGGAGGACGTCGATGCGATGCCGTGACGCCCGCCAGCTTCTCTTCCACCGCGCGACGCCGGAGGCCGACCCGCAGCTCGCGGCCCACCTCGCGCAGTGCTCGCAGTGCGGCGCGCTGGCTGCCCGCCTGCTCGCGGTGCAGCAGGGGCTGCGCCGGCATCAGGCGGAGCACACCCCAGACGCCGGCTTCTCCGCCCGCGTGGTGGCCCGCCTCCCCGCCCCCACCGAGATGCTGGGGCGAGCGGCACTGCGCCTGCTCCCCGCCGCCTTCGTGCTGGCGCTGCTCTGCACCTGGTACACGGCGACCGCGGGACCGGGACTGTCCGAGCTGCTGCTGGAGCCCGACGACGGACAGCTGCTCACCTACGTGGCGCTCGGCGGCGAGGCGGGGCGATGAGCCGTACGGTGGCGCTGCTCGCCATGACGGCGCTCTTCCTCGCCGGCGTGCTCGTCGGCGTGCTGGGCACGCACGCCTTCTACGCCTGGCAGCTGCACCGTCCCGGCGGCCTCGCCTCGCTCGGCCTGCGGCTGCTCGGCAACAGCCTCGATCGCCAGCTCGACCTGACGGCGGAGCAGAAGAAGCAGGCCGACGCCATCCTCGCCGACACCCGCGGCGAGCTGCAGCAGGTGCGGCGCGAGACAGTGCCCCGCCTGCTCGCCATCCGCGCCCGCTCGCTCGATCGCATCAACGGCATCCTCACACCGGCGCAGCAGGAGCGGATGCGGCGCTTCCGCGTCCGCCACGCGCACAACCTCGAGCGCCTGCTCGGCACCGGCTAGCTCGACGGCAAGGCGCCGGGGCGTACAATGGTGGCGAGGGCCCACCCCATGCGCCGCCACCACGCCCCCCTGCTCGTCCTCGCGGTCGCCCTCCTCCTGCCCCTCGCCGCGCGCGCCGACACGGTGCGGCTCAAGAACGGCCGCGCCTACGAGGGAGTGATCGCCGAGCGCACGCCGCAGGGCGTACGGGTGAAGCTCTCCTTCGGCTTGCTGGTGATCCCCAACGACCAGGTGCTGGCGGTCGAGAAGGCGCCGTCGGCCCTCGCCGAATACCTGGCGCGCAGGGAGATGCTCGCCGCGCAGCCGCTGCCCAGCGCCGCCGGCTGGCTCGAGCTCGCCCGCTGGGCGAAGGTGAACGACATGACGAGCGCCTCCCGCGAGGCGGCGCTCACCGCCGCCGAGCTCGATCCGCGGCTGACCGGCCTCGACGCCATGCTGCGCCCGCTGGGCCTCGTCTACGAGAGCGCCCTCGGCCGCTGGATCCCCTACGAGGAGTCGATGGCCCGCCGCGGCCTGGTGCGCTACGAGGGCGAGTGGATGAGCACCCAGGAGCGCCGGGAGCGCCTCGACCAGCAGGAGCGACGGCGCGCCGCCTTCGAGCAGCAGCTGGCGAGCCAGCGCCTCGCCGCCGCCGCCGAGGCGATGCAGCGCCGCGAAGAGGAGCTGGCCTTCCAGCAGGCCCTGCAGCGGCAAGAGGCGATGCAGCAGTTCTGGTATCCGCCGCTGGCCACCTTCCCCGGCGTCTTCGTGCCGACGATCGTGCTGATCAGGCCGCCGCGTCAGCGGCCGCCGGGCTCGCCACCGCCGATGACGCCGCCGAGGATGCAGCGCCCGCCGGCGCACACCTTCAGCAGCTTCACCTCGCGGCAGCCGGGCAGCTTCCTGCCGGTGGCCGGCGACCCCATCGTGCCGCCGGAGGTCATCACGCCGCCCGGCCTCGCCGGCAACGGCGGCGGCTGAGGGAGCGCGTCAGCGCCCGCCCGCCGACTGCAGCCGGCGGCGAAAGCCCTTGACCTTCGCCCGGTTGCCGCAGCCGGCCATCGAGCACCAGCGGCGCGCGCCCGCCCGTGAGGTGTCGAGGAAGAGCAGGGCGCAGCCGGTCCCGGCACAGCCGCGGATGCGCGGCGCCAGCGGGCCCCCGAAGAGCTCCACGCCGTCGCGCGCCACCGCCGCCAGCAGGGCCGGGACGCCGGCGCCGATCCAGCTCACTCCGCCGCGCCCGAGCTGAGGAGCCGGCGGCGGCTCCGCCGCCCAGCGGTTCAGCAGCGCCCGATCGCCGGCCGCGAGCGGCCGCCGGCGCACACAGGCGAGGGCCAGCCGGTAGAGGGCCTCGCGCAGCTCGCGCGCCTGGGCGAGGTGCGCCGCCGTCACCGCCGGCGGCCGTGCCGCCAGCCCGGCGGCGACCAGCCAGCGCCCGAGGTCGGCCGGCGTCCGCAGCAGCTCCCGCGGCTCGGCGCGGCGGCGCCCGGCGAGCGTCGCCGGCAGGTCGAGGGCCGGCCGCCCGCCGCGGAGCTTGAAGCCGTCGCGCTCGCCGACGGCGGTGGCGCGGGGGAGGGGGCGGGGACGTTTCGCCGGCATCGCGGTGGGTCTTGCAACCGGATTGACTGGTTACGGAGCCGATTATAGAGTGCCCTGTAACCTGCTTATAAGGTTACCGAGGTTACCAGGGATCGACCCCAGAAAAGGAGCCCACCATGCCTCGTCGAGCCATCGCCCCGGCAGTCCTGCTCGCGGCGCTCAGCGCCGCTTTCCCCGCCGCAGCCCTCGTCGCCGCCTCGCCGGCCGCGGCCCCGGTCGCGCCACCGCAGCTCGCCGGCACCTGGACCCTGGTGGCGGTCGACAACGTACTCGCCGATGGCACGCGGACCCAGCCGTACGGTCCCCACCCGGAAGGCATCCTGATGTTCGACGCCGCGGGGCGCTACGCGCTGCAGATCCTGCGCGCCGGCCGCGCCCGCTACGCCGCCAACGACAAGAGCCGGGGGACCGCGGAGGAGTACGCGGACACGGTGATGGGAACCAACTCCCACTTCGGACGCTACCTCGTCGACGCCGGCGCCGGCACGCTCACCTTCCGCATCGAGCACGCCTCCTACCCCAACTGGGAGGGGACCGAGCAGAGGCGGTCGTTCACGCTGGTCGACGACCTGCTGACCTACACCGTGCCGGTCACCACCACGGGTGGCGCGGCGATCGGCGAGGTGAGCTGGCGGCGCGCACGCTAGCTACTTGCCGGAAACACGATCGCCACCCTCGCGACTCGTCATTGCGAGATCGCGACCCTCGCGACTCGTCATTGCGAGGAGCGTAGCGACGAAGCAATCTCGACGCCGCAACGACGAGATCGCTGCGCTTCGCTCGCGATGACGACGGGTGTTTCCGGCAGATAGCTAGCCCGGGGGCGACGGGAGTGGCGCCCCGCCGGGGACCGCCGGGTAGGTCACCCGCCAGCCGCGCCACCAGCGCGCGGTGCCGAGGCCCAGCGACTGCCACCAGCGGTCGCGCATCGCCGCGTCACCGGCGGCGATGCCGTCGACGGTCACCCCCGCCGGTGGCGGCGCCACGTTCGCCAGCGCCGCGAAGACTTCCCGTCGCTCGCTCTCGTCACCCGCCGCCAGCAGGTGCCAGAGCGTCAGCGCGTCCCGCGGTCGCGCCAGCGCCACCACCTTCGCCAGCGCGCGCCGCCGCGCCTCGCCGGCAGGCAGCGCCGTCCAGCGGTCGACGGCGAGGCGCAGCTCGGGCACCTCGAGGTAGACCGGCAGGCCCAGCTCACCCGGCCAGCTCACCACCGCGGCGCCGCCGGGCACGAAGGCCTCCCGCTCGCCGCGGCGCAGCGCCACCCAGCCGGTTTCGACGAGCAGCCGCTCGCGGCCGTCCGCCAGCACCTCGAGGGTGAAGTGACAGCCGAGGTCGACCGCCCGCGCCCGCGGCGTCGCCACCTGGAAGAGCTGCGGCCGCGCGACGATCGACGCGTGCAGGACGCCGCGGTCGAGCGCCAGCACCTGCTCCCCCGCCCGCGCGGCGAGCAGCCGTACCCTACTGTGCGGCCCCACCTCCACCTCGCCGACGCCCGCGAGGCGCAGCCGCGCGCGGTCGGCCGCGCCGGTGACGATCGTCGCGCCGGCGCGCAACTCGCGGGCGCGCGAGAGCGGGTCGCCGCCGAGCCGCGGCGCGCCGGCCAGCCGCTCCGCTCGCCAGCCGCCGCCGTCGAGGGGCGCCACCCACCAGCGCACCGCCCCCAGCACCAGCAGCAGCCCCGCGGCCGCCGCCAGGACCCACGCCCGACGCCACTCGCGCCGCGCGGCCACCGAGCCGGCGGGCGAGCTCGGCGCGCGCTCCCAGTCGGGTGGATCCGGCGGATGCCGCAACCCGGCGAGCTGCTCCTCCAGCCGCCGCACCAGCGGGTCGGGCGTGCCTTCGCCGACCCACAGGTAGTCGCCGTCGCGTGGCTTCATGGCGCCGCTCCTTCCCCGGGTGTCTCGCCGAGCGCGCGACGCAGCCGCTTCATGCCGCGGCAGAGGTTGACGCGCACCGACTCCGGCGTGAGGCCGGTGCGGGCGGCGATCTCCGGGCCGGTCATCCCCTCGACCAGCCGCATCGCCAGCGTCTCGGCGTAGGCGGCGGGCAGGCGGCGGATGACCAGCAGCACCGCCAGCGCCGCCGGGTCGCCGCCGCCGCGGGGATCCGGCAGCTCCGCCGGCAGCGGCGCGTGCACGGCGCGGCTCGCCGGGCGACGCCGCCAGTCGGCCGCCGCGCTGCGCGCCAGGGTGGCGAGCCAGCCACCGAAGGCGGCGTCGTCGCGCAGGCCCGCGAGGTGCCGCAACGCGCGCAGGAAGACCTCCTGCAGCGCGTCGGCCACCTCGGCGTGTGGCAGCCGCGCCAGCAGGATGCCGTGGACCATGCCGGCGTAACGACGGTAGAGCTCGCCGAAGGCCTCGCGCTCCCCCAGTCGCGCGCGGCGCACCAGCTCCAGGGAGCCCGTGGGGAGCCCGCCGGAGTCGGCTGCGGTCGTCGCCTCGCTCGCCGCCGTCGCCGTCCCCCTGCTACCGCCGCGCCCCGGGCGCCACTGCCTCCCGGGCGCGCTCGGCACCGAGCTGCAGGTGAATCTCCACGCGGTCGGCGAGCAGCGCCTGCCCGCCGCTCCACTTCGACCCCAGCACCCCGAAGTCGCGGCGGTCGATGGCGAAGCGGGCATCGAAGCCGGCCACCTCCTGATGGCCGCCGCGACCGATGCCCAGCACCCGCACCGGGACCTCGATGCGCCGGGTGCGATCGCGGATGGTGAGCTCGCCCACCAGCAGCAGGCTCCCGCCGTCGATTCGCCTCACGCCGCGGCTGACGAAGCGCATCTGGGGATACTGCCGCGCGGCGAAGAAGTCGTCGGAGAGCAGGGTCTCATCGCGCTCGCCGATGCCGGAGTCGATGCTCGCCACCTCCACCGTGAGCTGCGTCCAGCACCATTCGGGATGCGCAGGATCGTAGCCGATGACACCGGCGAAGCGGCGAAAACGTCCCTGCTCGTGGAAGACCCCCCACTTGACGATGGTGTACTCGACGACGCTGTCACCGGGGCGCACCTGGTAGGTCGGCGCCGGCGAGGCGGCCGCCGGCGGCGGCGACGCCAGGAGCGCCAGCGCGAGCAGCGTGGCGCAGCAACGCGCCGCCAGCGCCCTACCGCTCACCGCGGTCTCCCGGAGACGGTGAACCCGTGGCGCGTGTTCGGCTCGAAGCGATCCTCGGTGCTCTTGATCCGCAGGTCGTGGCGGCAGTGCTGCACCTTCTGGGCGTCGAGACGGGGCACGCAGACGAAGGCGAAGCGGCCGAGCGCGGTCGACTCCTGTCTCTCCGTGCGACCGAGCAACGCGTCGTCGGCGAACTCGAGCGTCGTCCCCCACTGCGGCGGCGCGCCGTCGCCCCACAGCTGAACGTGCACGTGGGCGGGGGTCCGGTGGCCGGGATAGGGACCCGGGCGGATGGTGCGATAGGCATAGCGTCCGGCGGTGTCGGTGCGCACCCAGCCGCGCAGCCGCGGCGGATCGCCAGGCCGCGCGCTGTAGCGGCCGGTGGTGTCGGTCTGGTAGACGTAGAGCACGATTCCCGCCGCCGGCGTCTTGCCATCCGGCCGCAGCACCTGCCCTTCGACCAGTAGGGGCTGCTCCCCCGCCTTCGCCTGGGTGAGGACGATGCGCGAGGGGGCGTTGCCTCCCGGCAGGGCGTTCACCTTCCCGGCCGCGCGCTCGCTGCCACCTGTCGCCACGAGGAGCATCCCCAGCGCCACCAGCCAACCTCTCTGGCGATGCACTGGTCTCGTCATCTCTTGGCTCGCCATCGGGCACCTCCCTTCGCCTTGAGAGGACGGAGCGCGGGGTGCTGGCGTTAACCGCTCCACCCCCGGCCTGGTATCGCGCATGCGTGGCTGGCGCCGCGCTTCCCGCGCCGGCTATATTGCGCGCTCCGCGCCCACCCACTCGACGGCAGCCGCCGGCGGAGGGGTGCACGTCCGTCGCCGATCTGGTCCGCTGCCGATCTGTCCGCTGCCGGCGCCTCCCGGCCATCAACCATGAGCCTGCTCGCCCGCCTCCGCCCCGCCCTCGCCCACCACGCGCCCCGGCTGCAGGATGCCGACCGGCGTGCCGCGGTGGCGGTGGTGGTGCGAGCCGGCGCCGGCGGCGACGAGCTGCTCTTCATCCAGCGCGCCGAGCATCCACTCGATCCCTGGTCGGGGCACATGGCCTTCCCCGGCGGCATGATCGATCCCGCCGATGCCGATCCACTGGCGGCGGCCCGGCGTGAGACCCGCGAGGAGCTGGGCCTCGACCTCGAGGCTACCGCCGCGCTGCTGGGTCGGCTCTCCGACGTCAAGCCGCTCTCGCTGCACGCCTCGCTCGCCATCTCCCCCTACGTCTTCGCCCTCGCCGGCGAGGACACGACGTTGGCACCCAACGAGCAGGAGGTGCAGGAAGCGCTGTGGATCCCCTGGCGCTTCCTCGCCGACGCCGACAGCCGCTCCACCTTCTTCTGGGCGCGCAACGGCCTGCCGGTGCCGATGCCCTGCTATCGCTGGGATGGGCGAGTCATCTGGGGCCTCACCCTGCGCATGATCGACGAGCTGCTGGAGCTCGTCGAACCCTCATCCGACTAGCGGCAGCGGCACCTTGTAGGGAGCGCCCGGCACCTCGCGCACCAGCCGCGGCACCAGGTAGCCGGGGAGCTCCTCCATCATCCCGCGCAGCAGCGCCTGCGCCCGCTCGTCGGCCACCTCGAAGTGGGCGGCGCCGGCGACGCGGTCGAGCAGGTGGAGGTAGTAGGGCAGCACACCGGCGTCGAGGAGGGCGCGCGAGAGGTCGCAGAGCGCCGCCAGCGAGTCGTTGACGCCGGCGAGCAGCACCGCCTGGTTGAGCACGGTGACGCCGGCGGCACGCAACCGCCCCACCGCCGCCGCCACCGCGCCGTCGAGCTCTCTAGCGTGGTTGGCGTGCAGCACCAGCACCGGCGCCAGCGGCCGGCGGGCCCCACTGGCGCCCTCCCCGCCCGCGAGCCACTGGAGCAGCGGCGCGTCGATCCGCTCGGGAAGAATCACCGGCATGCGGCTGTGCACGCGCAGCCGGCGCAGATGCGGGATGCCCGCCAGGCCGGCGGCGAGCTCACCGAGGCGGTCGTCACCGACGCTGAGCGGGTCGCCGCCCGAGAGGATGACCTCCTCGATGCCGGGGCTCGCCCGCAGCCAAGCCAGCGCCCGTTCGAAGCCCTCGCCCCACCGCGCATGCTCGACGTACGGGAAGTGCCGCCGGAAGCAGTAGCGGCAGTGCACACCACAGGCGCCGGTCACCAGCAGCAGGGCGCGGCCGCGGTACTTGTGGAGCACGCCGGGCAGCGGTGACACCGCATCGGCGGCGACGGTCTCCGCCAGCGGATCGGCGCTGAAGCCGGGCGCCGCCACCAGCTCGGCCGCCGTCGGCAGCACCTGCAGCAGCAGCGGGTCGCGCGGATCGCCGGCGCGCATGCGGGCGACGAAGCCGCGCGGCACGCGCAGCGCGAAGTCGCGGCCGGCCGCGGCGTCGGGTCGCAGGTGCGATGGCAGCTCCTGGGGGACGACGCCGACCAGCGCCAGCAGCTCGCCGACGCTGTCCACGGCATCGCCCAGGGCCCGCTGCCAGCCCATTGGCCGTGCCGATGCGCTTCGGGCTATCATGCGGCCCCCGACCATAGTCCCCTGGGAGCTCGCAATCAAATGGCGCAGATCAATACCAACCAATTCCGCCCCGGCGTGAAGATCATGATCGAGGGCGATCCCTGCAACATCGTCGAGAACGACTTCGTCAAGCCGGGCAAGGGGCAGGCCTTCAACCGCGTCAAGTACCGCAACCTGCTCACCGGCCGCGTCAACGAGAAGAACATCCGCTCCGGCGAGACCTTCGAGGCCGCCGACGTCGTCGAGACCAACATGCAGTACCTCTACCGCGACGGCGACGGCTGGCACTTCATGGACCCGGCGACCTACGAGCAGTACATGGTCAACGAAGCGGGGATGGGCGAGGCCAAGCTGTGGGTCAAGGAAGAGGACACCTGCGCCGTCATGCTGTGGAACGGCCGGCCGATCCTGGTGACCCCACCCAACTTCGTCAACCTCAAGGTGACCGACACCGATCCCGGTCTGCGCGGCGACACCAGCAGCGGCGGCACCAAAGCCGCCACCCTGGAGACCGGCGCCGTCATCCGCGTGCCGCTGTTCATCAACATCGGCGAGGTGCTCAAGGTCGACACGCGCACCGGCGCGTACGTGTCGCGCGCCAAGGAGTGAGCGAGCCGCGAGACTCCAGCCCGGGGGAGTCTGGCGACTGGCGCCCGACGGCGCCGCTCGACAACCTGCGCCGGCGCGCCGAGCTGCTGGCCAGCGTGCGCGGCTTCTTCGCCGCTCGCGGCGTGCTCGAGGTCGAGACACCGTTGCTCGGCGCCGCGGCGGCCACCGACCCGCACCTGGCGAGCATCGGTGCCGAGCTGTCGGCGCCGGCGCCGCGCACCCTCTGGCTGCAGACCTCGCCCGAGCTGCACATGAAGCGGCTGCTCGCCGCCGGCAGCGGGCCCATCTGGCAGCTCGGCAAGGCCTTCCGCGACGGCGAGGCCGGGCGCCGCCACAACCCCGAGTTCACCATGCTCGAGTGGTACCGCCCGGGCTGGGACCACCACCGGCTGATGGACGAGGTGGAGGAGCTGCTGCGCGCGACGCTCGGCAGCCTCGCGGGCGCGGCGCCGGCCGAGCGTCTCACCTACCGCCAAGCTTTCCTCACCCACGCCGGCGTCGATCCCTTCGCCGCCGACGTCGCGGCGCTGCGCCGTCGCGCCGCCGAGCTGGGCATCGAGGCCGCCGCCCTCCCCGACGACCGTGACACCTGGCTGAACCTGCTGCTCGCCACCGCCGTCGAGCCCCGGCTCGGGCGCTCCTGCCCCACCTTCGTGCACGACTTCCCGGCCAGCCAGGCGGCGCTGGCGCGGGTGCGCCGCGACGGTCCCGACGATCCGCCGGTGGCCGAGCGCTTCGAGGCCTTCGTCGCCGGAGTCGAGCTCGCCAACGGGTACCACGAGCTCGCCGACCCCGTCGAGCAGGAGCGGCGCTTCGCCGCCGACCTCGCCGAGCGCCGGCGCCGCGGGCTGCCGGCCCTGCCCGCCGACTCCCGCCTGCTCGCCGCGCTCGCCCACGGCCTGCCTGACTGCTCCGGCGTGGCTCTCGGCTTCGACCGGCTCGTCATGCTCGCCCTCGGCGCCGACGCGATCGCCGAGGTGATCGCCTTCCCCGTCGACCGCGCCTGAGCGCTGCGCCGCGCCGGCGGGCGGCGAACGGATCCGGCCGGCGGCCGTCCGGAAGCGGACTGCCGGGGCCCGGTGCAACCGCACAAGTCGCTGATTCCACAGTCACCGTGGCCGGCATGCAAGTTGCCTTGGCGCGCCCCATGGGCAAGAAGATCACTCTCGTCTGCCTCGCCGGCATGCTGCTCGTCGTCGCCTGGCTCGCCGCCTTTCCCTTCGGCCAGCGGGTCGACGGCTCGTACCGACCACGCGTCGCCGTGGCCGCCTACCCGTCCGCCGGGCCGCGCGTCCTCTTCGACGCCGCGCACCACAATGCCCACACCGCCGGCGGTCGCTACGCCCCGCTGGCGAAGCTGCTGGGCGCCGATGGCTACCGGGTGGGCAGCCTGGAGGAGCCCTTCGCCACAGGCAGCCTCGCCGCGGTGGACGTGCTGGTGGTCGCCAACGCCGCCGGCGGCACCAACCCGCAGCTCTTCGGCATCAACCTGGTGCCGTTGCGCCGGGGCCATCGCCAGGCACCGGCCTTCCGGCGCCACGAGATCGCCGCCGTCCGCGGCTGGGTGGAACGGGGCGGCTCGCTGCTGCTGGTCGCCGATCACTACCCCTTCGGACCGGCCGCCGCGGCGCTGGCGGCGGCGTTCGGCGTCCGCATGCACGGTGGCTTCGTCGAAGCGGACCACGAGTATCCCGGCCAGCGCGACCCCAGCCAGCTACTGTTCACCCGCACCAACGGGCTGCTCGCGGACCATCCCATCGCGCGCGGCCGCGACGCCGGCGAACGCGTCGCCTCGGTGATGAGCTTCACCGGCCAATCGCTCGACGGGCCCGCCGGGTCGGCCCTGCTGCGCCTGCCCGCCAATGCTGTCGACTACGTGCGCGTCGGCGATCAGATGGTGGAGGCCCCTGCCGGCAGCGCTCAGGCGGTCGCCTTCGAGTGCGGGCGCGGCCGGGTGGCGGTGCTCGGTGAAGCGGCCCTGCTCACGGCGCAGCGCGACGATCAGGGCAAGCCGTTCGGCATGCAGTTGGCAGAGGCCGACGACGAGCGCTTCGCCCGCAATCTCTTCCACTGGCTGTCACGGCTGCTCTGACCCGCCTTTGACGCCTCGCTGCAGCCTGCTAGGCTGCTCGCCGTGGCGGCGCAGCGCGAGGAGAACCTGTTCGGCCGGCTGGCCCTGCACTACAAGCTGCTGACCCGCGACCAGCTCGTCGAGGCGCTGCAGCAGCAGGAACGCGAGGGGCACAAGCGCCGAATCGGCGACATCCTCATCGAGCGTGGCTGGATCACCCCCGGGCGCCTGGAGCAGCTGCTCAAGGCGCAGCGGGAGTACGAGCAGCGAGTGGCCCAGGCGGCCACCGCGCCGGCAGCCCCGGCCCCACCCGCGCCGCCCGTGGCCACCGGCAGCGTCACCTCGCCGGGCCTGACTCCGCTCGCCGAGGGGCCGCCGCCGAGCCCCGACCTGCTGCAACGCGAGGCGGCGCGCGCCGCCTCTCCGCCGCTGCCCGCACCAGCGGCGCCGCCCGCACCAGCGCCGTCGGCCGCCGCCGCGACGCGCGCCGACGCCGGCGGCGGCGCCATGGCCCAGCTCCTCGCCTTCGCCACCGAGCAGAAGGCGAGCGACCTACACGTGCACGCCGGTCTGCCGGTGCGGCTGCGCATCCACGGCGACTTCCGGCCGCTGCCCGGCGCGGCGCTGTCGGCGACGGAGACCGCCGCGTTGCTCGCCGAGCTGCTCACCCCCACCCAGCGCGAGCACCTGGAGACCACCGGCCAGGTCGATTTCGCCTACACGCTCCCGGGCGTCGGCCGCTTCCGCGCCAACGTCTACCGGCAGCAGCGCGGCACCGACGGCGTCTTTCGCGTCATCCCCGCCGAGCCGCCCAGCCTCTCCGACCTCGGGCTGCCGCTCGACCTCGCCCGCTTCGCCAACTTCCACCAGGGGCTGGTGCTGATCACCGGGCCTACCGGCTCCGGCAAGTCGTCGACCCTCGCC
>DASYUP010000191.1:0-3015 GCA_036001185.1 Thermoanaerobaculia bacterium | reverse complement strand
TGTTGCGGCCCCGCGAGGCGCCGCCGCTGCTCACCACCCGGGAGCAGAAGGAGCGGCTGGCGGAGGAGGCGGGCCTCGACTTCCTGCTCATCCTCGCCTTCGACCAGGAGCTGGCGGCGCGCTCGGCCCTCGAGTTCGCCCGCCGGTTTCTCTCCCAGCAGCTGCGGCTGCGCGAGCTGCACGTCGGCGCCGGCTTCCACTTCGGCCGGCGGCGCGAAGGCGACGTGGCCATGCTCGCGGCGCTGGCCGGCGAGCTCGGCTTCACCACCCACGGCGTCGACGAGGTGCTGTGGGAAGGGGAGCGCATCTCCAGCAGCCGCATCCGCGAGGCGCTGCTGGCCGGGCGGGTGGAAGACGCCCTCGCCATGCTGGGCCGGCCCTACGAGCTGGTGGGGAAGGTGCTGCGCGGCGACCGCATGGGGCAGAAGCTGGGCTGGCCGACCATCAACCTGCGGCTCGACAGCGAGCTGGTGCCGCGCGATGGCGTCTACGCCACCCGCGTCCAGCTCCCCGGCTTTCCGCTGCCCTTCGACGCCGCCACCAACATCGGCACCCGGCCCACCGTCTACGAGAACTTCCATCGCGTGGTCGAGAGCCACATCCTCGACTTCGCGAGCGACGTCTACGGCCAGGTGGTGGCCCTGCGCTTCTACAAGCGCCTGCGCGAGGAGCGGATCTTCCCCAGCATCATGGATCTCTCCGCCCAGATCGGCCGCGACGTCGAAGCCACGCGCGAGCACTTCGCCGCGCTGCGCCGGCGCGAGACGGAGAGCGGCGTCACCCCGGCGGTGGGCAATTGAGGCCCGGCTGATGGCCCGCGAGGGCGAGCTCGACCGCGGCCTCGCGGCGCTCGGCTGCCACGCGCTACTGGTGATCGCCGCCTCGGCGCGCGACCCCGACCTCGCCCCCTTCGTCGGCCCGGTGCACGTGCACTCGGCCTTCCTGGTGGCGCCGCGGCGCGGGCAGCCGAGCCTCGGCTACCTGTCGCCGATGGAGCGCGACGAGGCGGCGAGGAGCGGCCTCAAGCTGCTGACGCCGGAGGCGCTCGACGTCGCCCGCTGGGCACGCCAGGGAGAGGCGGAGGAGGTGATGCTGGCCAACGTGCTCGAGCGCGCCCTGCTGCTCGCCGGCGTCGCCCCGGGGATGCGGCTGGCGCTCGCCGGCCACGCCGGCGTCGGCCTGGTGCAATCGGTGTGCGCGGCGCTCGCCGCTTCCGGCTGGACGTTCGTGCCGGGCCACCACCTCCTGCTCGAGGTCCGCAAGGGGAAGACCGAGGCCGAGCTCGAGGCGGTGCGTAGCGCTGCCGCCGGCGCCGTCGCCGCCATGCGCGCGGTGGCCGGGCTGCTCGCCGCCGCCGCCGTCGTCGCCGGCGAGCTGCGGCTGGAAGGCGAGCCGCTGCGGGTGGCGCGGCTGCGCCGTGAAGTGGCCTCCGTGCTGGCGCTCCACGGCCTCGGGCAGCCGGAGGGGAACATCGTCGCCGCCGGCGCCGAGGGAGGAGTGCCCCACACCGCCGGCGACGACGAACGGGTGCTGCGTGCCGGCGAGTCGCTGGTCGTCGACCTCTACCCGAAGGGCGAGCTGTTCGCCGACTGCACGCGCACCTTCTGCGTCGGCGCGCCGCCAGCGGCGCTGGTCGAGGCGCACCAGGCGGTGCAGGCGGCCCTGGCGGCTGCCCATGCCGCGGCGCTTCCGGGGGTGCGCGGCTGGACGTTGCAGGAGGCGGCCTGCGCGCAGCTCGCCGGCCGCGGCTGGCCGACGCCGATCTCGCAGCCGGGGACGACGCGCGGCTACGTGCACGGCCTCGGCCACGGCGTCGGCTTCGAGCTGCACGAGTACCCGAGCTTCCGCCGCCATGCCGGTGCCGAGGGGGTGCTGGGGATGGGCGACGTCTTCACCCTCGAGCCCGGCCTCTACGAGCCCAAGGCCGGCTTCGGGGTGCGGCTGGAGGATCTCGTCACCCTCGGCGCCGGCGGCCCCGAGACGCTGACGCCGCTGCCCTACGCCCTCGACCCGCGGGCGTGGTGAGGACCGTGGCGCGCAACCGGCGCGCTCAGCGGCCCGTTGGCCGCGGCGCACCGCTTGCGTAGACTCCCGGCATGTCAGACCTCCAAGAGCTCAGCGCCGCCGACTACGAGAAGCTCGGCCTCTTCTATCTCGGTCGCCCGTGGAACCTGGAAGCCAACCAGCCGCTGCCGGGGCCGCTGCTCTACGACTCGCGCGACCTGCTGACCCACGCGCTGTGCGTCGGCATGACCGGCAGCGGCAAGACCGGCCTCTGCATCGGCCTCATCGAGGAGGCGGCCATCGACGGCGTGCCGGCGCTGGTGATCGACCCGAAGGGAGACCTTGGCAACCTGATGCTCACCTTCCCCGACCTCGTGCCGGCGGACTTCCTGCCCTGGGTGGAGGAGGAGGCGGCAGCGCGGCAGGGGACCTCGCGGCAGGAGCTGGCCGCCCGCGAGGCCAGGAAGTGGCGCGACGGCCTGGCGAGCTGGGGCGAGGGGCCCGAGCGCATCCGCCGGCTGCGCGAGGCGGCCGAGGTCACCATCTACACGCCGGGCAGCACGGCAGGACGCCCGCTGGCCGTGCTCGCCTCGCTGGCGCCGCCACCGCCAGTGGTGCGCGACGACGAGGAGCTGCTCCGCGAGCGCGTCGGCACCACCGCGGCGAGCCTGCTCGGCCTGCTCGGCATCGACGCCGACCCGGTGCGTAGCCGCGAGCACATCCTGCTCAGCAACCTCCTGCAACAAGCGTGGAGCGCCGGGACGGCTCTCTCCCTGGCCAACCTGGTGCAGCAGGTGCAGCAGCCGCCCATCGCCAAGGTCGGCGTGCTCGACCTCGACACCTTCTACCCCGAGAAGGAGCGCTTCGCCCTGGCGATGGCGCTCAACAACCTGCTCGCCTCGCCAGGCTTCGCCACCTGGATGGAGGGCGAGCCGCTCGACGTCGACCGCCTGCTCTACACGCCCGAGGGCAAGCCGCGGGTGGCGATCTGCTCGATCGGCCACCTCTCCG
>DASYUP010000190.1:0-9090 GCA_036001185.1 Thermoanaerobaculia bacterium | reverse complement strand
CACCGGCCGGCCGGCGGCGTCGCGTGCCGGGCGCTCCCGGACGTCGGCGAGCGCCGCGCTGACGGCCGCCGGCGCGTTGGTCGCCGGCGCCGGCAGCAACTCGCGCAGTCGCGCCGCCACCCGCCGCTCGAGCTCCCACAGTCGCTGCGCGTAGAGGTGGTCGCCCACCCGCAGCAGGGGCCGGTAGTCGCCGGCGCCGCCGAAGAGCGGCCGCAGCCGCGCGTCGCCCGCGGCGGCGCGCGCCAGCAGTCCGTCGACCGCCGTGCGGTCGCTCGGCGTGGCGCCGAGGTCGACGAGCAGACGCTCCAGTGGCGCGCTGCCGCCGGCGGCCGCAAGCGGCACGCGGGTGCTGCCGTCGCGCTGGGCAGCGAGGAGGGCGAGCGCCACCAGCAGCAGCGCCCGCTCTTCAGGCGCCGAGGCATCGGCGGGCGCCGGCATGGCCAGCCGGGCGAGCTCCCACGCCATGTGCACCAGCTCGGGGCCGAGGTCCTGCGCGCCGGCGGCCTCCACCAGGTCGGCGGGGAGCGTCGCGCCCGAGCCGCGGAAGCTCAAGCCGACCCCCACTCGGTACGGGCGCGCAGCTCGTCCTCCCAGCGCCGCAGCTCATCCCACGACGGGCGGGCGAAGTAGACGCCGGCGTCGCCGGCGCCCGCTTCCATGCCGCCCAGGAAGCCCATGCCGCGGAGGAAGCAGTAGAGCAAGCCGCCGAACCGTTGCTCGTGGTCAGCGGGCCCGGCGAGACCGAGCAGGCGCAGCACGCCGAGGGCGTAGAGCCGCGCCTGGAGGGCGTAGGAGGCGTCGACGTGGGCGCCGAGGGCGGCGGCGCTCCAGCTCGCCAGGCGGTCGGTCTTCCAGTCGACGAAGTAGGTGCGCCCGCCGTGCTCGAAGACCAGGTCGACGACGCCTTGCACGAAGCCGCGGCCGGCGCGGAAGGGCGCCTCACCACCAGCCGGCGGAGCCTCGCCGAGTCGCGGATGCCAGTCCTCGGGAATGGGAAAGACCAGCTCCATCTCGACCGCGCGCCGCTGCGCCTCGCAGAGGCCCAGCGGCAACGCCAGCCCGTCGACCATCAGGGGTGTGCGCAGGGCGCTCCACACCAGCCGGCAGGCGGGGGCGAGCGACGCGTCCGCGATTCCCAGCTCCATGGCCACGCGTCGCACGGTGGGAAGGACGGCGGGGGCCGCCATCCAGGCCGCGAGGTCGGGGGCTGCGCGTACCGCCTCCGGCTCGAGCTCCTCCAGGAGCCGGTGGAGGAAGATGCCAGTTCCGCGGCCGCCGACGAGCTCGCCGGGCGGTGGCGGCGGCAGCCCCGGCGGCGTCAGCTCCTCGACCGCCGCGTCGCCGGCCGCGACCGCCGCGGCGGCCAGCGCCCCGCGACGGATTCGCGTGTACGAGGTGAGCAGCCGGCCGGCGTGGCGGCGGCGCAGCGGCGCCAGCGCGGCCGCCGGGTCGGGCGGCGTCACCAGCCACGCGGGATCGAAGGTCCATTGCCGCGGCACCGGCAGGGCGGGCTCCGCTGCGGGGGCGCACTCGAGCTGCCGCACGGTGAAGCCCGGCGCTCCGGCGGCGAGCAATGCGTCGAGGCGCCCCTCGACGAGCCGCCAGGGCGTCCCCTTGCGGCAGCAGGCGTCGGGGAGATAGAGGCGCGCGCGGGCGCGGGTCAAGGCAACGTAGTAGAGCCGCTGCGACTCCTCCGCCTCCTCGGCCTCGATCGCTTCGGCGACCTCGCCCACCGGGTCCTTGCCGAGGTGGAGCCGGCGCTCGTCGCCGCGGTGGTAGACGCGCAGCGACTCGCCCTGCGGCGCCTGGCCGCCGAGGCCGGCGACGAACACCACCGGCGCCTCGAGCCCCTTCGCCTTGTGCATGGTGAGCAGCTGCACCGCGTCGCGCGCCGGCTCGAGGCGCTGCACGTCGCGATCGAAACCCGGCGGGCCGGAGGTGCCGGCGATCCAGCCCGAGAGGCGCGCCACCAGCTCGGGCAGCGGCGCCGGCGAGCGGGCGGCCTCTTCCAGCAGCAGATCGAAGACGTGCTGGAAGTTGGTCAGCTCGCGCTCGCCCTCGCGGCTGACCAGCAGTCGGCGCACCAGCCCGCTGTCGCGCAACAGGCGACGGAAGAGAGCGGGGTAGCGGCGATCTTCCGCCAGCGCCGCCCAGTCGAGCAGGCGCGCCACCAGCGGGTGGGTCTCGGGCAGCTCGCGGCAGCCGGCGAGCTCGCCCAGCGGTACGGCGAAGAACGGGGTGAGCAAGGCCTGCAAGCGCGCGGCCGGGTCGGCGGGGGCGGCGATGGCGGCGAGCACCCGCCGCACGTTCGCCGCCTCCGGCGTGGCCAGCAGGCCTTCCTGGCCGAAGAGCACGTGCGGCACGCCCTGCTGGCGCAGCGCCTCGGCCACTTCCTTGGCGCCGGCGCCGGTGCGCGCCAGCACCATGAGGTCGCCGTAGCGCAGCGGTTGCTCCTGGCCTTCGACGCCGAACGTGGCCTCGCTCTCGACCAGCCGGCGCGCCTCGCCGGCGATCCAGGTGGCCAGCGCCGCCCGCGCATCGGCGATGCGCGGCGGCTTGCCCTCGCGCCGCAGCCGCACGACCACCAGCGGCGAGAGCGGCGTGCCATCCCCCTCGTGCGCCACCCGCCGCTCGCCGCCGGCGACGGCGGGAGCGAAGCTCGCCAGGTCGCCGGTGAAGAAGCCGGTGGCGAACATGCGGTTGCAGGCGTCGATCAGCTCCGGGGTCGAGCGGTAGTTGGCGAGCAGCGGCACCAGCCGGCCGCCGCCGGCGACCACCTCGCGGCGCGCCCGCACGTAAGTGTGCACGTCGGCGTTGCGAAAGCCGTAGATCGCCTGCTTGGGGTCGCCGATGAGGAAGAGCCGCCGCCCTGCGTCGCCGTCGAGGAAGAGGGTGCGAAAAATGTCCCACTGCACCTCGTCGGTGTCCTGGAACTCGTCGATCAGCCCGACGTCCCAGCGCGCGCGCAGCGCCGCCACCAGGCCGGGGTCGGCCTGCGGACCGCAGAGCGCCTCACGCACGTGCAGCAGCATGTCGTCGAAGTCGTAGAGGCCGAGGCTGCGCTTCTGATCCCGCAGCCAGTCGCCCACCGCCTGGCGCAGACCGCCGACGAGGGCGGCGAGCGGCGGCGCGGCGAGGTCGCCCAGCGCGTCGAAGGCGGCGAGGGCGCGGGCGGCCGCCGCGTCGCCGGCCAGGGACGCGAGCCCCTGGCGCAGCGCCGTCCAGTGGCGCCGCTCGTCCCCCCGCCGCTGCCCCTTCTTGCGACCCCACTCGCGAAGCGCGGTGCCCAGCGCCTCCGCGTCGCCACTGGCGACGAAGGCGGCGACGGCGGGACGGGGATCGTGGTCGGCGCGCTCGCGCGCCGGCACCGCGGCAGCGGCGTGGGCGCGCACGAGCAGCGGGTCGCTGCAGGCCTCGAGGAAGGCGCGCGCGGCGGCCACCAGCGCCGCCGGATCCCAGGTGGGCGTCAGCTCGCCGCGCTGGCGCACGGCGTCGGCCACCAGCTTCTCGAGCTGCGCCAGCTCGTTGCCGTGCCGCAGCCAGCTCAGCAGCTGGTCGCGCCAGCCGCCGCCGGCGCCGAGCTGGCGGCTGATGACGGTGCGAAAGCCGCGGGCGAACATCTCCCGGCCGTCGATCAGCCGCTGCTCGAAGAGGCGGCGGTGGGCGAAGGAGTGCTCGGTCAGCACCCGCTGGCAGAAGCCGTGGATGGTCGAGATGGTGGCAGCGTCGAAGCGAACGGCGGCGTCGGCGAGAGTCTGGCGGGCGTCGGCGTCGAGGGTCCAGCCGTCGCCGGCGTCACCCTCGTCGCCCTGGCCGGCGGCGAGCTGGCGCAGCTTCGTGCGCACCCGCTCGCGCAGCTCCTCCGTCGCCTTCTCGGTGAAGGTGACGACGAGCATGCGCTCGACCGGCACGCCGTGGGTGAGAAGCAGGTCGATGACCAGGTGCTCGAGCGTGTAGGTCTTGCCGGTGCCAGCGCTCGCCTCGAGCACCACGTGTCCCTGCCGCGGGATGGCGGCGAGCAGGGCCGGCCGGGCGGCGAGCTGGGTGACGCTCATGCCGCCTCCGGGGGGTTTCCCGGTCGTCGGGTGCCAAGGGTGCCGAAGAAGAGAGCGAAGCGCCGTTCGAGGATGGCGGCGAGGTGCTCGGGCGGCGGCACCGGGTACCCGGCAGGGTCCGGCACCGGCCCCCAGCGCGAGGAGCAGGGAAGCCGATCCGTCGTGGCCCGGCGCACTGCCTCGACGGCCACCGCCGCGGGATCGATACGCAGGCGCTGGGGGGAGCCGCGGTAGATCGCCAGCACCGCTTCGCACGGCAGCAGGTAGTCGTGCACGCCGCCGAGCAGCTCGGTGGCGAGGCCCACGAGATACTGCAGCGCCTCGTCGCGGCGCAGCGGGTGGAGGTCGTAGCGCACCTGGCCGACGCCGTCACCGTCCCGGCGCAGCAGGACGAGCTGCCGCCGCACCCCGGCGAGCGTGCCGCTGGCGGCGAGCAGCAGGTGATCGAAGAAGCCGCGCAGGGCGAGGCGCAGCTCGCGCACCTCCTGCTCGTGGGAGTCGTCGCTGGGACCACCGGCGTCGGTGACGACCGTCGCCCGTCGGTCGGCGAGCAGCAGCTCGCTGCGCCCCGGGAGGGCGGCGATGGTGGCGCCCGCGGGGTCGACGAGTGGCAGCGCCGGCAGCACGGCGTCGACGTCTTCGCGCTCGCCGGCGTTGCCGAGGCGGAGCCGCTCGCCGCGCCCGCGTGCCGCGAGGTCGGCGACCGCCGCGTGCCAGCCGACAAGCAGCTCCCCGTGCAGCTCGCGCTCGACGGCACCCAGCGGGCCGGTGGGAGCGGCGCCGGCGAGCTCGCGCCGGCGAGCGAGGAGGGCGTAGGCGGCACGCGGATCTTCGCCGTCGCGCAGGGAGCGCGCCAGCGAGTCGCCCAGCAGCGTCGTCTCGTCGCGTCGCGAGGTGGCGAGCGCCTCGTCCTCCACCGTCGCCGGGTCTTCGTCGTCCTCGCGGGCGAGCCCGAGCAGCAGCGTCGCCGAGGTCTGCAGCGGGCATTCGAGGAAGCGGCGCAGCATGCGCAGGGCGAGCATGCGCGGCGCGGTCTCGCGCGCGGGAGTCTCGGCGGGCCGGTGGTCGGTCTGGTCGAGGCCGAGAAACCCGGCGAGGGACCGCCAGTCTTCGGCTGCCAGCTCGCGCCGCAGCAGCGCCAGCGGATCGCGTTTGCCGGCCGGCAACGCAGCCCGCAGCCGCTCTCCCAGCCGGGCCGCCGCCGCCTCGCCGGCGGCGCCGGGCGCCACGGTGCCGGCACCGACCGGATCACCACCGCCGAGTGCCGCCGCGGCGGTGAAGGACGAGGCCTCCCAGCGGCGCGCCGGCACCTGCCGCTGCAGCCGCCCCACGCCCTCGGCGCCGACGTAGGCGCGCGCGAGCACGTCGAGCAGCTCCTGCACGACGCTCGAGGGGCGCAGCTGCTCGCCGGTGCGCTCGTCGCGGCTGACGTACGAGAGGATTAGCCGCTGGCGCGCCGAGAGCAGCGTCTCGAGGAACAGATAGCGATCGCGCTCGGCGGGGGTGACGTCGCCCGCGCGCCGCCCGGCGGCGCGCAGGTCGAGGGCGTCGCGGCGGTTGGCGGCCGGGAACTCGCCCTCGCCGAGACCGAGGACGAAGACCACTCGGAAGGGGATCGCACGCATCGGCAGCAGCGTCGACACCGCGACGCCTTCACCCAGCAGGCCGCCGCGTCCAACCCGCAGCTCAGCGAGGGTGCCGGCGGCGAGCTCAGAGGCGAGGCGACCCGACATCGGCAGCCCGGCGACGTCGGCGCGCTCGAGGGCGCCGAGCGCGGCGAGGCAGCGCGCCAGGTCTCCCTCCTCCTCTTCGGCGGGCGTCAGGTAGCGCGCCAGCAGCTCGCGCAGCACCGCTGCCCAGGCTGCCAGCGGCCGCCGCTCCTCGCGCAGCCGCCGGCAATCGGCGAGCAGCGAGCGGGCGAGCAGCGCGAAGCGCGCCGCCGACTCGAGGTTGGTGGCGGCGGTATCGGCGACCAGCACCTGCTGCGTCCGGCCGTCGGCCGCAACCCCCTCCCAGAGCCGGTCGTCGCCGCTGCGCGGGCCGGCGAGGAAGGCGCCGAGCGCCAGCCGGCGGAGCCCCTGGTCCCAGCTCAGCAGGTCCTCGTCGACGTAGGTGCCAGCGAGGTCCTGGTGGTCGGCGCCGTGGAAGATCCCCAGCTCGGCGGCGAGGCGCGACCACGCCTCCGGCTCGAGGCCGGGGGAGCCGCCGCGCACCGCCGGGTGCAGCATCAGCCGCAGCACCTCGGCGCGCGAGAAGCGACCGAAGGGGAGCGCCAGCAGCAGCCGTGCCGCCTCGGCGACGCGCCGCTCGCCGGCGAAGGGAAGGTCGGCGACGTTGCAGGGGATGCCGTGGAACTCGGCGAACACCGCCTGCACCTGCGGCAGGTAGCGCTCGCGGGCGGCGGCGTTGACGATCACCGCCACGTCGCTGAAGCGCAGCGGCGCCACCGTCCCTTCGCTCGCCGCCACCAGCCCCCAGATGGCGTCGGCGACCGCCTCCACCTCGCGCCGCGGGTCGGGGCAGGCGAGCACGACGACGCTGCCGTCTTCCGCCCACTGCGCTCTCGGCGGTCGGCCACCCGTCGGCTCGCGGCGCAGCACGTCTTCCTGGATCGTCGCCAGCAGCGTCGCCCCAGCGCCTTCTGTGGCCGCGGGGTCGACGAAGCGCTCCACGAAGTCGCAGTCGGTGAGGTCGCCGAGCAGCCGCACGTGCTCGCGTCCGGGGCGGCCCCAGAGGCGCAGCGGCTGGTTCTCGGTGTCCTGGAAGAGGCCGTAGGGGTCCTCCTCGGCCGCCGGCAGCGGGGCCTGATGGCCTGCCAGCCGGCGCCGATGCTCGCGATCGGTCTCGACGTCCTCCCAGAACTCCTGGCAGGGGTTGAGGGTGAAGAGCCAGACCGGGCGTGTGGCGGCGAGGCGGCCGAAGAGCTGCTGGAAGGCGCGGGCGACGTAGGAGACGCCGAAGACGTAGAGCGGCGGCAGCCCCGCCGGCAGCGGCAGCGCACCGCTGGTGACCGCGCCCAGCGGCACCCAGCGCCCCGGCTCGCCCCCGGAGCCAGCCGGCGGGTGGCGGGCGAACAGTCCCGCCGGCCCGGCGAGGGCGAGCCACAGAGCGCGCTGCCAGCGCTCGAGCACCGCCAGCGGGCCGTCGGCGAGCGTCGCCCTCGCCGGCCAGGCGGCCAGCATCTCCGGTCGCGAGTAGCCGTACTCCTCGAACAGCCGCGCCAGCCGCGCGGCGAGCTGCACGCGACGCAGCGCCACGCCGTCCTCGTCGGGCGCCTCGAGGTACGAGCGCACCGGCGCGAGCGCCGGCTGGCCGAGCAGGGCCTCGTCGTGGAGCAGGGCCAGCAGCCCGCCGCGCAGCGCCTCGGCGTCGATCAGCCTGGCGACGGGCGGCGAACCCGCGGCGGGCGGGGACTCGCGCACCAGCTCGGCGACGAAGCGTTCGAGCCGCCGGAAGCGCAGGTTGGCGGCGACCCCCAGCCGCTCGGCGAGCGCCAGGCGCAGATGCTGCTCGAGATTGCGGTTGGGGACCAGCAGGTCGACCGGCTCGAGCGGATGGGCGCCGGCGGCACGCCGCTCGCGCAGCGCCTCGGCGAGCGCCGCCACCAGCTCCTCGGTGCGATTGGAGTAGACCAGCCGGATCATCGCGGTGGGTGCGGCGATGGTAGCAGGGGGTTGCTGACCGCAACTTTCGCCTGTACGCTCTGACAACTGCCTGTCACGCATTCGGATAGAGTTCGCCGCGGAGCCGCTTCCGCCTCTGGCTGGAGGGCTCGCGTCGCACGATGGCCTTCCCCTTCGCGCCCGCCCACGAGTCGCCGCTGCCGGACAGCGACTTCATCGACTTTCCCCCCAAGGAGGTCATCGTCGAGCGTCTGCGGGCGGTGGACGAGGCGCCGCGCCTGTCCGAGCTCTACGACACCATCGGCGACCGCCTGGCGTCGAAGACCTACGAGCGTTCGGCCTCGGCGTTCATCCTCATCGAGATGCTCTACGACTTCGAGGAGACCGTCGGCAGCGACATGAGCTACCTGCTGCCGCGTTCGATCTTCACCTTGACCGGCGACCGCGACCTGGCGCTCTCCGCCCTGGGCGCGTTCAACGAGATCAAGGATGCCATCATCCTCCAGACGACACCGTCGCCGGAGAAGACCGCCACCATCGAGCTGCCGCTGCTGCCGGCGCCCCCCGCGCCGCCAGTCGAGCCGCCGCCCAGCGAAACGGACCTCATGATGCACAAGCTGCAGACCGCCCAGAAAGCCCTCTTCGACATGGGCCTGACGACGCGGGTGTCGATCGACCTGGTGATGCGCCGGCCCTCCCGCGATCGCGTCAGCCGCACCCTGCAGGACATCGCCTCCCTGCGTGCTGCCATGCGGCGCTTCGAGGAGCTGCTGTCGTCGGCGGAGCTGCAGGTTCTCGAGGCGGCCGGGGTCCTCTGGGAGGGAAGCCGCCCGATCGTGGAGGACGACGAGGCCGGCGAGGACGACGACTGAAAGCGAGCGATCGCCGCTCTAGGCGGGCTGCAGAAAGCCGGCCACCTGGTCGCGCCGCGGCCAGCCGGAGATCATCGCCACCAGCGCCAGGGCGGAGAGGATGTAGCACCACATCGGCTCGTTGGTGAGCACCGTCACCATGAGGCCGACGATGGCCGCTCCCTCGCGCAGCAGGAAGGCGAGCATGGTGGCCAGGCGGTAGCTCTCCAGCGCCCCGTCGAGTCGCTCGCCGGCGCGCTGGCTGGCGTTGGTGCGATCGAGCATGCGGCGGTGGACGAGTGGCGCAGCGACCAGCAGCGCCACGCCGATGGCGACGCCGACGTAGGCCACGGCGGGCGGCAGCGGCGGGCCGACCAGCCCCATCGCCCCGGGGCCGTTGGCGACGAACCAGGCCACCCCGGCGAGGCCGGCGACGCTCACCACCAGCGCCATGCAGACGACGTTGAGAAAGCGCAGGGCCTCGTCGACGCGTGCCTCGGCGTTCTCCGCCATGCTCGGTCACCTCTCGGGAAGTTGCGACGTCCGGACTGCCGCCGCTCC
>DASYUP010000189.1:0-3006 GCA_036001185.1 Thermoanaerobaculia bacterium | reverse complement strand
CCCCAACGAGCGTGACCGCCCGAGCTACGACGGGCGTAACTGGGAGCCGTTGGTGGAGGCCGGGCTGGTGGAGCTCTTCGACAGCGAGGCGGAGCCGCTGCCCGGCGTGCGCATGCATCGCGCCGGCGGCCACTCGCCGGGGATGTGCGTCGTGGAGGTGGACGGCGGCAGCGATGATGGGGCCCTCTTCCTCGCCGACCTCGTTCCCACCGCGGCACACCTGCCCGCGCCCTGGGTGATGGGCTACGACCTCTGGCCGCTCCTCACCATGGAGCACAAGCCGCGGTGGGTGGCGCGGGCGGCCGAGCGCGGGTGGCTGTGCGTCTTCGAGCACGACCCCGAGGTGCCGCTGGCCCGGCTGGCGCCCGGCGACCGGCCGGGCCGCTGGCGGGCGGAGCCGGTCGAGCAGAGCGTGACAACCTAGAAACTGTCGGGTGGTAGTCAGGGAGAGCCGATCGATGGCAACCGAAGTCGTGATGCCCCAGATGGGGGAGTCGATCGCCGAGGGGACGATCACCAAGTGGCTGGTCAAGGTGGGAGACAAGGTCGAGCGGGACCAGCCGCTGTTCGAGATCTCCACCGACAAGGTCGACGCCGAGATCCCCAGCCCGGCCGCCGGGGTGGTGCTCGAGATCCGCGCCAAGGAAGGGGAGACGGTGCCGGTGTCGCAGGTGGTGGCAATGATCGGCGAGGCGGGCGAGAAGGCTGCTGCCGGCGCCGCGACCGCGGCGAAGGCGGCGCCGTCGCCGGCGCCGAAGCAGAGCGACCAGCCGGCCGGTGCGGCCGCGTCGAGTGGCGCTCCGGCGGCGGCTGCCGCTGCTGCGAAACCCGCGCCCGCTGCGGCGACGGCTCCCGGCCCGACCGGCAAGGCCGCTCCCGCCGCGCGCCCGGAAGGCAACTTCGACTACGACCTGGTGATCGTCGGCAGTGGCCCCGGCGGGTACGTCGCCGGGATCCGCGCCGGCCAGCTCGGCCTCAAGGTGGTGGTGGTGGAGAAGGATCCCAAGCTCGGCGGCACCTGCCTGCACCGCGGCTGCATCCCCACCAAGGCGCTGCTGCACTCCGCCGAGGTGCTCGACACCCTGCGCAAGGCCGACTCCTTCGGCGTCATCGCCGGCGAGGTCAAGCTCGACGTCGCCAAGGCGCACGACCACAAGCGCAAGGTGGTGGACAAGAACGCCCGCGGCATCGAGGGACTGTTCAAGAAGAACAAGGTGACCGGCATCCTGCAGGGCACCGGCAAGCTGGTCGAGCCGCACACCGTCGAGGTGGCGAAAGCGGGCGCCGAGACGCAGCGCCTCTCCGCCCGTTACGTGATGATCGCCACCGGCTCGGTGCCGCGCGAGATCCCGGTGGCGAAGACCGACGGCAAGAAGGTCCTCAACTCCGATCACATCCTCGAGCTCGAGCGGGTGCCCAAGTCGCTGATCGTCCTCGGCGCCGGCGCCGTCGGCACCGAGTTCGCGTCGATCTTCCGCTCCTTTGGCTCCGAGGTGACGATCGTCGAGATGCTGCCGCGGCTGCTGCCGGTGGAGGACGAGGAGGTCTCCGCCGAGCTCGCCCGCGCCTTCAAGAAGCGCGGCATCGAGGCGCTGGTCGACGCCAAGCTCTCGAAGGTCGAGACCACCGACGCCGGCGTGCGCGCCACCGTCGAGCACAAAGGCAAGGAGCGGGTGCTGGAGGCGGAGATCCTGCTGGTCGCCATCGGCCGCGCGCCGGTGACCGCCGGGCTCGGCCTCGAGGCGCTGGGCATCGAGGTCGACCGCGGCTACGTCAAGGTCGACGGCCTGATGCGCACCAAGGTGCCGCACATCTATGCGATAGGAGACGTAGTGCCCAACAAGCCCTGGCTCGCCCACGTCGCCTCGGCGGAGGGCATCCTCGCCGTCGAGCACATCGCCGGCCGCGCGGTGCGGCCGCTCAACTACGAGCGGGTGCCGGGCGTCACCTTCTGCGACCCCGAGGTGGCGAGCATCGGCCTCACCGAGGCGAAGGCGAAGGAGCGCGGCTACGACGTGCAGGTGGGGAAGTTCCCCTTCACCGCCCTTGGCAAGGCCGCCATCGTCGGCAAGACCGAAGGCTTCGTCAAGATCGTGCGCGAGAAGAAATACGACGAGGTGCTGGGCATCCACATCATCGGCGTGCACGCCACCGACCTCATCGGCGAGGCCTGCGCCGCCCTGCAGCTAGAGACCACCGCCGAGGAGCTCTTCCGCGCCGTCCACCCGCACCCGACGCTGAGCGAGGCGGTGGCGGAGGCGGCCCACGCCACGCACGGCGCGGCGATCCATTTCTGAGCAGGTCGGATCCGTGAACACACGCACACTCTCGGTTCTGGGCCTCTCTCCCCGGCGAGGGGAGAGAGGGGTTGGGGAGTGAGGGGTGGCAGATGAACACAGGGGTGGGGGGTCCGGGAGCGCTCCCGTCGACACCACAGCCCCTTGGCGAGACGGCGGAGAGGTAGCAGCAATGGCGACAGAAGTAGTCATGCCCCAGATGGGCGAGTCCATCGCCGAGGGGACGATCACCAAGTGGCTGGTCAAGGTGGGCGACAAGGTGGAGCGCGACCAGCCGCTGTTCGAGATCTCGACCGACAAGGTCGACGCCGAGATCCCCAGCCCGGCGGCCGGCGTGGTGGTGGAGATCCGCCACAAGGAGGGCGAGACCGTACCGGTATCGCAGGTGGTGGCGGTCATCGGCGGCGAAGGCGAGAAGCCGGCGGCCGGCCCCGCCCCAGCGGCGGCGAAGGCGGCGGCCCCGGCCTCCGCCGCGGCGCAGCCCGCGGCCCAACCGGCCGCACCTGCCGGTCCCGAAGTGGCAGCGACCGTCAAGCTGGCGGAGCGCGAGGAGCAGGCGCGCGGTGACGCGACGCCGCCGGCTCCCGCTCCCAGCGGCCCCCGCCCGGCGCCCGCGCCGCCCGCGGCGGCCCCCGGCAGCGTCGAGGAACGGGTGCGCAGGTACTCGAGCCCGCTGGTGCGCAAGATGGCGCAGGTCGAGGGGGTGAAC
>DASYUP010000188.1:0-2676 GCA_036001185.1 Thermoanaerobaculia bacterium | reverse complement strand
CTCCGGCACCGTCAAGGCTGCCGACGGCTCGGCGCTGCCGGGCGCCGCGGTCGCGGTGCGCGGCGATCTGCTGCCGGCCGGGCGCACCACCGCCACCGACGCCCAGGGCGCCTTCGGCTTCCAGCGCCTGCTCCCCGGGAGCTACGGGGTGACGGCCGAGCTGTC
The DNA here is from genome assembly GCA_036001185.1 of Thermoanaerobaculia bacterium. Classification (GTDB taxonomy): domain Bacteria; phylum Acidobacteriota; class Thermoanaerobaculia; order Multivoradales; family JAIOJS01; genus DASYQD01. The sequence goes on along the minus strand of DASYUP010000188.1, from coordinate 2,511 downwards.
CGGCCTCGGCACGGTGAGCCGCGAGGTGGTGGTCGCCCTCGACAAGGACACCCAGGTCGAGCTCGTGCTCAACCCGGCGATGGCGGAGGAGATCTCGGTCACCGCCGCGGTGCCGGTGATCGACGTCAAGTCGAGCGAGGTGCAGACCAACTACCGCCACGAGGAGATCGAGGACCTGCCGATCCCGCGCACCTACAAGGGGCTCTTCGAGCTCTCGCCCGGGGTCTCCGAGAACAACCGCCTGGCGCCCAACGCCGGCGGCTCGCGCATGGACAACACCTTCCTGCTCGACGGCATCAACATCACCAACCCGCACTACGGCGACATCTTCCCCAACGTCACCGAGCTCGACATCGACGAGGTGAGCCTCAAGCGCGGCGGCATCAGCGCCGAGTTCGGGCGCACCGGCGGCATGGTGGTCAACGTCATCACCAAGTCGGGCACCAACCAGATCAAGGGGGAGGCGCGGTTCGAGTACCAGCCGGCGGCGTGGGTCTCCGACAGCAAGCTGGCGACACTCCAGAACACGACCGACCGCGACGCCTGGGGCATCGGCCTCGGCGGCCCCTTCGTGCGCGACCGCCTCTGGTGGTACGGCTCGGCGTCCTCGCCGACCCTGACCGAGACCGACCGCCGCAACCAGCTCGGCTCGGTGCCGGATCGCGAGCTGTCGACCGACGAGTACTTCGGCAAGGTGACCGCCAACCCGGTGGCGAGCCAGCTCCTCTCGGGCTCCTACCGCAGCCGCGACACGACCAACCAGAACGCCGGCATCGGCGCCAACGTCCACCCGTCGGTGGCGAGCAACGACACGACCGACTACGAGCTGGCCACCTTCGGCTGGACGTGGCTCATCACCCCCAACAGCTTCCTCGAGGTCAAGGTCAACCACAACAAGGAGGAGAACGGGACCGACCCGGTCACCAACTTCGGCTACCGGCCGACCTTCGACCCGGCGCACCCGGAGAACATGGGGCGCTTCACCACCACCGCCGACCGCATCGTCGGCGGCGCCAACACGGTGGGGCAGATCGTCGGGGGCTCCGACCTCGCGATCAACAACCAGGACTTCACGCGCGACGAGCTGCGCGCCACCTTCCAGAGCTTCCAGGAGTGGTTCGGGCTGTCGCACGACGTGCGCGTCGGCGTCTCGTACAGCGAGGACGAGGAGCGCCTAGAGCGGCGCGCCAACGGCTGGGGGACGGTCACCTGGAACCCGACCACCAAGCTCTTCACGGCGAGCTACGTCTCCGCGCAGCCGCCGCACACCGGGCGCGGTAAGGGGACGGGGGTGTTCCTCCAGGACCAGGTGACGATCGGCGAGCGGACGACGGTGACGGCGGGCCTCCTGGTCAGCCGTGACGAGTACTTCGGCGAGGCGCTGGGCTCGACGCCGGGCAGCAAGCGCAAGGTCAAGATCCTGACCTTCGACTGGGACCAGGAGATCCAGCCGCGGCTGGGGATCTCCTACGTGCCGCGCCTCGACGTGGGCGACAAGGTCTACGGCAACTTCGGGCGCTACTACAACACCGACAACAAGTCGCTGGTGCGCGCCGCCTCTCCCACCCGCATCTTCACCACCCGCGCCACCTTCGACGCCACCGGCAAGCTGATTTCCGACGTGCCGGCCGCCAACACCCAGAACAAGAAGGTCGACCCCGGGCTCGACCCGCAGTACACCGACGAGTGGGTCGCCGGCTACGCGACGCCGCTCGGCGCCGGGTGGGCGGTCGACCTCTGGGGGATCTACCGGAAGAGCGGCGACATCATGGAGGACGTCTCGGCCGACGGCCTCGGCACCGGCCCCTTCCACATCTCCCAGCTCGACGACGCCTATCGCAAGTACCGGGCGGTGACGCTGCAGGTCTCGAGCACGCCGCGCGAGCGCTGGCTGGGCCTGGCGCTGACCGGCAGCTACACCTGGAGCCGCTTCAAAGGCAACTGGGACATCGACTTCGGCGGCAACTCGCCCTTCTACAACTCGTCGTTCATCCAGGACGGCCCGGGGGTGCTCATCACCGACAACCGCGACGGCCTGCTGCGCGGCGACCGCACCAACGTGGCCAAGGTCTTCGCCAGCATCCAGCCCTTCCCGCGCTTCAAGGTGGGGAGCTACGTGCGCTACCAGAGCGGCGGCGCCTGGGAGGCGCGCGGGCTGCCCGACGCCAACGTCTCCTCGAGCTCCCACTTCCGCTACCTCGAGTCGGCCGGCTCGCGGCGCATGGAGGACTGGCTGAACGTCAACCTGCAGAGCTCCTACGCCTTCGAGCTCGGGGGCTTCGAGCTGGAGATCGAGGGGGTCGTGGCGAACGTCTTCAACGAGCAGGTGGAGCTGGCGGTGGACGACCGGCTGATCGTGGGGCGGGCGACGGCGCCCAACAACCCACTCTTCGGCACGCCGACCGACCTCTCGCAGCCGCGGTCGTACCTGCTGTCGGCGATCGTGCGGTACTAGGGGGGCTGCGCCCGCTCGTAGGCGGCCACGAACTCCGGGTCGCGCTGTCGCAGGTT